>NZ_JACEHK010000015.1:0-300000 GCF_025377685.1 Anaerobacillus sp. CMMVII
AGGATTATATCGAAGAGTCAAATGATTGAGTAACGTCTTGAAGGGCTCTCTCTTAGTCGAATAGCACTAAATTTAGTAAGAATGATAGTGTTATAAGCTCGGCAAGAAGGCGTGAGAATTTATCGTAACAGTTCGGCTGCCGAAAGCCTACCCGAGGGGGTGGTGTAAATCATGATGCTTGAGTTGAATGAATATGGTGAGAATGCTAAATAATCTACGAAAAAGGATTAAACTGACGAACTTCTGAATGTACGGGTCTAAACGCTTACTACATAGAAATGTGTATATCACCAAATTGTGAAGTTAGCAGTGGATAAGTAAGACTAGCTAATATGAAAGTCCATGATATGTTACAGGCATATAAACGGCTAACAGGCTTACAGGAAGCACCTAAGTTCATTCTATAATAGATATAATTCAAGAATTGTATTGCCGATAGTAAATTCAGTTGTTTACCTTTTTTATCGAAATACTATTAATGTAACTCCAGATTTTGATTATTTTTGGGGTAGTTTTACCCTCTTTATTATAATTGGTTGCTTTGGCGCAGTTATAAACTCATATACTAATGATAGATTTTATAAGAAGTTGTTAATTATAATCATTAGTTATTCAATTGTGAATATAGTTATTTTAATTGCAATTAATACACTGACTACAATTTTTGAAACAATGTTTTACTTAATTTCTATAATTTTTTATTGTGCTTTAATTATTTTATCTTTTTATCGCATGTTCAAAATTAACTAAAATCCTTCTTCAACTAAAGATAATCTTTACTAGAACAGCAGCAGTGACGGACGGTTTTGTTTATATATTGAGGATAGTTTTAAGGTGCAAAAATTAGGAGGGGAATTATTTGTTATGAATAAGGAAACTGTTGTTTTGTTCTTATTCTTATTATTAATAGGAATAGGAACAGGTTGTTCGCAAAAATTACCTTATGCAGTATCAGAGGAACAATATAAAATCTTTTATATTGCACCAGAAATTAAAGATGATAAATTCTGGGACTATTTTCAATGGGTTACAGAATTTCACCAAGATAATCAGAAGTAGGATTGCTTGTGTATGATTTACATTTAACGCAGCAAACATATCCATCACTAAATGCAAAAGAAGCACCATACTTTTATATATTAGACCAAAAGAGAATTCTTATCGAAACAACAGATTTTGACGAAATAAAGGAATTTTTAATAGAAAATATTGAATAGGTTATTGAACTAAAGTAGGCGTTTGTGCAGCAATAAGAATATTTAAAAAATGTCTCGCTTCAAATTGAACTGTCCATGTTATCTATATTATTAAATAGTCGTAAATCACAGCGCCAATTTAGTGACAATTGTATCTCAGTTTTAATGTAATTTATGATTTTGCGATAGGATACGGACCAGTTATCATTCGAATTTGTTTTTTATCGCACTTTTCTAAAAGATTGTTGCTAATAGCTTTTAGGTCGTAACCATGCGAATGCTTGGATCTTCACGCGTTACGTGAAGCTTTTAAATAAGCCAATGGGACAAAGGAATTTGTCCCATTGGCTTATTCATTCACAAAAGACGATCTAAAAGCAAGAAAGTTTAAGAAACAGCCTTTTTAATTTGAAAAGGAGAGCACATCTTTTGAGTGTGCTCTCCTTTCAAATATCAAATTAAGCTAGTCTCATTTTAAAGTCTTGATAGCCAAATTGGTGAACAATATAACAATCTCCATCTTTCGCTTTAACAGCAATTGATGGTAATGGCATCCCGTTAAACGTGGTGTTCTTTACCATTGAGTAGATCGCCATATCACCAAAAACTAATCGATCGCCAATTTGTAATGGTTGGTCAAAGGAAAAGTCTCCAATGACATCTCCAGCCATACATGTTGGTCCGCCAAGTCGATATGTAAATGGTTTCTCACCTGCTTCACCTGACCCAAAAAGAGGAGGGCGATACGGCATTTCAAGCACATCAGGCATATGACATGATGCAGAAGTATCTAAAATAGCAATCTCAATCCCATTTTGAAGCGTATCAAGTACTGTCGTAACAAGATAGCCTGCATTAAGAGCAACAGCTTCTCCGGGCTCAAGATAAACCTGTAAGTTGTATTTATCTTGCATTCGTTTAATACACTTCTCTAATAATGGGATATCATAATCTTCTCTTGTTATATGATGTCCGCCACCAAAATTAATCCATTCCATTTGCGATAGCCATGGTCCAAACTTTTCTTCAACCGCATCAAGTGTTTTTTCTAAGTCGTCTGAGTTCTGCTGACATAGAGTGTGGAAATGTAACCCCGAAACACCATTAAGCAAATCTGGTCGAAAGTTTTCAATGGTTACCCCGAATCTTGAACCAATTGAACAAGGGTCATAAATGTCATGTCCACCTTGTGTGGAGCATTCTGGGTTAATCCGAAGCCCTACTTTTTTCCCTGCTTGAAGTACTTTATCTTTAAACTTTTCTAATTGAGAGAAAGAATTAAAGATGATGTGATCGCAGATTGAAATGATTTCATCCATTTCCTCATCACGATAGGCCGGGGCAAAGACATGATTTTCTTTGCCCATTTCCTCGTGGCCAAGGCGAGCCTCGTATAGTCCGCTCGCGGTTGTGCCATTTAAGTATTTGCCAATGAGAGGGTACATGGCAAACATGGAAAATGCTTTTTGTGCCAAAATGATTTTACAACCTGTTCGTTCCATGACGCCATTTAGGACTTTAAGGTTTTTTTCTAGAAGAGCTTCATCTACTACATAACTCGGTGTTGGTAAATCTTCAAAGCGCATCTTAACGAACGAACTCCAAGTCTATTTTTTTCGCAGATTCTTCTGAATCTACTAGCACTGGATTAAAATCTTCTTTCCATGGTAGACCCCATTTGTTCAATGCATCCATGAATGGATCTGGATCGAATTCTTCGATATTGAATACGCCTGGTTTATTCCATAATCCCTTCATGATCATCATTGCACCAATCATTGCAGGAACACCTGTTGTGTAAGAAATGGCCTGTGAACCAACTTCACGGTAGCATTCTTGATGATCACAAACATTATATACATAATACGTTTTCTCTTTACCGTCTTTTTTTCCTTTAAAGATACATCCAATGTTGGTTTTACCCACAGTTCTTGGTCCTAGAGAAGCAGGATCAGGTAGAACAGCCTTCAAGAATTGAAGCGGAATGATTTGCTTACCTTCGTATTCAATCGGTTCAATCGAAGTCATTCCAACATTTTCAAGACACTTTAGGTGCGTCAGGTAACTTTGGCCAAACGTCATGAAGAAACGGATGCGCTTAACGCCTGGAATGTTTACAGCAAGAGATTCAAGTTCTTCATGGTACAACAAGTACATATCTTTTTCGCCAACTTCAGGGAAGTTGTATACACGTTTGATTTCCATTGGATTTGTTTCAACCCACTTACCATTTTCATAGTAACGACCATTTGCAGAAACCTCACGAATATTGATTTCAGGGTTAAAATTCGTTGCAAACGGATAGCCGTGATCGCCACCATTACAATCTAGAATATCGATATATTCAATTTCATCAAAGTGATGCTTAAGAGCATAAGCGGAAAATACTCCTGTAACACCTGGATCGAAGCCGCTACCTAAAAGTGCAGTAATTCCAGCTTTTTCAAAACGTTCGCGGTATTCCCATTGCCATTTATATTCAAATTTCGCCGTATCTTCTGGCTCGTAATTTGCCGTGTCTAAATAATGAGTTTTAGTTGCAAGACAAGCATCCATAATTGTTAAATCTTGATAAGGTAAAGCTAAGTTCATGACGATATCCGGTTTTACCTCTTCGATTAAAGCGATTAACTCGTCCACATTATTAGCGTCAACTTGTGCAGTTGTAATTTTCGTTTTACCACCATCTAATTTTGCTTTTAGATCATCACATTTTGATTTAGTACGACTAGCAATACAGATTTCTTCAAATACCTCGCTATTTTGTACGCATTTTTGGATGGCTACTGCTGCCACTCCACCACAACCAATAATAAGTGCTTTTCCCATACTTATCTCCCCTTACCAAATAGATTTTGAATAATTAAGTAGTACATAAGTCTAACTAATGGCATAACAACTTGTAAGTAAATCTTTTTAGGTATGAATTCTTAACATATCCTCTAAAAATTTTTTAAAACAAAAAAAGCAAGTGCAAACGCATAATTGCGCACAACACTTGCTTTCGATATCATTTCAAAATTAAAAAGCATCAATATAGTTATGAAAAAATCATAAGTATATGAACACACGAAAGTCCTAGACTTTTGCTTGGAGGCTCTTAAATATTCAAAATATATCATTACGAGATCAGAGTCTATATAGCAAATAAATACTTTTATCACTCTTATTGATCGTTTCACAAGTTGTGTGCATATGCACTGGTTGTAAAGTAACCAACTTATAAAATTTGAGCTTCTAACTCAATCAATAAGGCAACTAAGTTGCCAGTCGGCATTTGACCCGGCTGTCCGTATGGCCTTAACTTCTTTATGGAAGTGGTCAAAATCTGCTTGGAAATACATGATATATTGAATAGTTGTTTTCCAAAGAATGCATTATTAGATTAACACATATAATTGAGATTTCAATAGTTTAAATAAAAAAAATAAAAAAAATTAAGCTGGAAAAATAATCAACCTCTTTGTAGCTGTTATTAATTGACTTATAGATAGTAGTGAGTTTAGGGAATTCAGCCTATCCTAAGTACTCAAACACTTTTTTTACTGCAGTTTCTCCTTGGTCTATACAGTCTGGGATTCCAACACCTTCGTAAGAGCCTCCTGCTAGATATACACCCGGTAGTTCCGTTGCAAGAGAGTTCTTAACGTTGCTCATCCGTTCAATATGACCAACATTATATTGTGGCATTGATTTTTTCCATCTTGTTATAACATGAAATAGTGGTTTTTCATTTATGTTCATCGTTTTATTTAAATCTCGTAAGGCAATATTCATAATGTCCTCATCTGATAAGTCAACAATAGCTTGATCATTCGGTTTTCCAACATAACAACGCAATAAAGCCATATCATTTGGGGTAGTATCCGGCCACTTTTTATGTGTCCATGTGCAAGCTGTAATTCTAAAGTCGCTATTTCTCGATACTAAAAATCCAGTTCCATCAATATCCTTTTTGATCGCAGACTTAGGAAAAGCCATTGCGACGTTGGCAACTGAATAGGACAGCATATCATCAAAGGCATTCATGAAAGAATAGTCAGAAAGCATCCGTTGTGCATGGAAATGTTCTGTTGCAATCACAATACTGTCTGCTTCTTCTACGGTTCCATTTGATAATGTAAGCGTGTATTTATTTTGTACTCTCACAATTTTATCAATGGGTGCTTCCTTTACAGCAGTACCTTCATCTAAACGAGATACTAACTCCTCAACTAGAGTCTCAAGGCCTGATGATAAGGAAATGAACATCCCTTTTTTAGAAGGTTCTTTTTTAGCGGATTTTGGTGGTGCTGGCATCGCCTTTTTTAATCCTAGAACTAAGCTTCTATGTTTTTGCTCCATATGATAGAACATTGGAAACAACGACATTAAGCTTAGTCGATCAATATCGCCTGCATAAATGCCGGATAGTAATGGGTCGATTAAATTGTCAACGACTTCGTTACCTAATCTTCTCCTAAAGAACTCTCCAAGTGATTGATCATCCTTTTCTTCTCCTTTTGGTAAAATAAAGTCTCCAGCAGCTCTCAGTTTTCCTAACGGAGAAAAGAGGCCAGAAAGTGCAAACGGAGTAACCTGAGTAGGGATTCCCATGAATGATCCCTCAGGCATCGTATGGATTTTACCTCTAGCATAGATATAGGATTTACCAGCTGTATTCGAAACAATCTTATCTTCAAGACCAACTTCTTTTATTAATTTTAGTGCACTGGTCTTACGCGCAAGAATGGAATCCGGTCCTTTTTCAACGATAAAACCATCTTTTTTAACTGTGTTAATCATACCGCCAAAACGATTACTTGCTTCAAACAACTTCACTTCAAGGGGTAACCCTTTTTCCTTTATTTCCTTTTGTAAATAATAAGCTGCAGATAAACCTGTGATCCCGCCACCAATAATGACTACTTTCTTTTTCTCCATCTTCGTCACCTACTCTATAGAATGTTAGTACTAAAGCAAATTCAAAAAGATTGTTAAAGTTTTCACAAATGAAACGTTTTATTGAGGAGAAAGATTAGCCTTTCTCCTTATAGGACCATTTTATCTTATATCGTAAAAAAAAATCTAATAATTGAAAACTTGTTAGAAAAAGTTCACGAAACTTAGAACCTTCAACGAGCGGTCAACCTCTTATTCAAGACAGTTTGAAATGTAGTAGCTTAGTTTTGATTTTCTTAGTTAAATAAGTCAATTTCATCAATACCTTAATCCAGAGCTTTATCAAACTATAAAGTAGTTGCGAATGGTTTCTACGTAACTACATTTATAACTTAGTAGCGGAAATAACGAATGAAAAATGTTCTAAAACAAACATTAAGGATGGAATGAAAATCAAGAGAGGTTTAGGAATATAAGCAAGGAGGGGTCAAATGGCTTTACCATTCTCCATCACAATAATGTTGGTAATTTTCTATATTACATTTTTTATTATAAAAAAGCTTTCATTCTTACATAATTCAATTGTATTTATGCTAATGACGATCGTTTCAGCAAATTTTATGACAATCGCGACGTTGCAATTAAACCTTCTTAAAATATCCGAGGTTCCATGGTTATATTTGTACTTAATCATAGACAGAAGTATCTTGACTCCTCTACTAATCGTTATCTACTTAAATTTACGTTTGCAAATGGCAACAGGAAGTAAAAAAGTACTCGTTTTGATAACTACGATAGGAGTTATGCAAGGATTGGACGTTTTGATGAATTATTTTGGAGCTATTCAATTTATTGATTGGAATTTATTTTATTCTTTTCTAAAAAACGTTAGTTTTCTAATGATAGGTTTGGGAATTAGTAAGTTATTAGTAATCTTAGAAAGGAAAGGAGAAGCATATGACGGTTATTTATGAAAACTCCTTTAATTGGAATGAGTGGTTCGTAATAATTAGCTTAGTTGGATCTTCAATCCTTATATGGAGTACTCCTAAAATATTTCCGCTACTAGAAGGGATTGCTTATTACATTTTTGGAATAGCTTATGGAATGTTCTATGATCATACGATTAGTACAAAACCATGGGATTTCTATGATGTAAATGACAATTCATCTTATCAAATCATTGATTTCTTTAGCTACGTAATGTACGGGGCATATAGTTATTTTTTTTTATATTTGTATGAAAAATTAAAAATTAAGGGAATTTGGCATTTGTATTATGTACTTATATGGAGTTGTTTTTCATTACTGATGGAATGGATAGGGCTGAAAATTGGTTTGTTCCATTTTGATAAGGGGTATAAGATGTATTGGTCTTTTCCAATTTACATTATCGCACAAAGTATGCTAATCATTTTTTACCAAATAGTTAAGAGTAAATCCCTGAATAGTAAAATCAAAGAGAACATTTAATCTCAAGGAAACTAAAGTGGAGGTTTCTAATTTGAATAAAATATTGGCCATAATCTTGTTGTTTATTACTTTGTTAAGTGGTTGTTCATTAACTAACCAGCAAGATTATTATGTTTTAGTTGTCGAAGGTGAAGAAAATCTAATAAAAACATTTGAGAACTATATAAGTGTTAGAAAACCAGTCATTGAAATTGATTATTATAAAAGTGACAAGGTTGCCAAAAAGCAGTTTCCTGAGTATGAAATTGAAGGAACTCCGCTTGTATTTATATTTAAAATTAAAGAAGGTAAGAAGAAGCTATTATTAAGAACGAATAATATGCATGAGTCATATGCATTTCTCCGCTCTATAAAAGAAGATAAATAGCAGTATATTGTATTGGACAGGTCGTCAGAGATTGGTAAGAAGGAAGTTAAATAATGGGAAAATCCTTACGAACAGTGGTAGCAGATCGTAAGGATTTTTTATCTTTCAGTTGGTAGAAGGCTACAAACGCATAAAGTCGCTAAATTATTTTAGTCGAGCTTTATCAAACCAAATGTAGTTGCGGTTGGCTTCTACGCAAATACAATGGACCTCTTTTCTAAAAGGTTATTGTTATAAGCAATAATAAAACCTCCATGTATATATAGCTGAAATCTTTTTTTTAAATAGTAATTGACGATGGGGCTATGCGGTGATAGATTTGCAATAGATATGTGGATATTTTTGGAATTTAATAATATGTAGATAGTGTTAATGCATAATAAAAACAGGTGATCATATGCAAAAAGTTACAGTTAAATTAGCGATTGCAGCAGCGGTAACAGGCCTAATCCTTTTCGTACCTTTTGGAGATATTAAATGGCAATTTTATTCAGTTATTTTAATGGTTCATATTCTACTTGGAATTACGCTTGCTGTCTTCCTTGTTGGTATCGTAACAACCCATGTTCGGACAGAATTATTTAACCCATTTAGACAAGGGTATAAAAAATGGAACGGATTTAAATTATTTCTCTATCTATTTTTAGCTATTTTCTCCGGAATAGTGATGATGTTTTTTTCAATTCCTTGGCTTACCTATTTTCATGGATTTATTGGTTTATGGGCATTATTAGTCAGTTGGAAACATACAAAGTGATGCTATAAATAGGAGGAGACGGTCAAAATCTATCTAGTAGAATTCATAAAAAATAGGCTGTTGAGACTTTCTCAACAGCCTGAATCCTTCTAAGAAGGGTTCTTTTCATCTTCAATATCTTTATTAACTAACTCAATGTTTTTATTTATATAGGATATTACATGACGTTTATAAGCCGAGGTCTCTTTGCCTTCTGCATGGTAGGAGTAGCCCCAATCAATCTTGCTTCCATTCAAGGACCGATCCAAATCATGGATAATTCGGTGAGTGTATAATAATCCGTTAAGGTCTTTTTTTAGGTTGGCGATTTGAAGAATAGTTAGTGCGTTTTCTAAATCTATGTTCACTTTTTCCATAGAGCTAGATGTTGAACTTCGTGCTTGTTCCAACAAATTAAACGTGTCTAAATAAAATGTATGATACGTTGAACTTTCAAAGTCTACTTTTTGATCTCTGCCATACCCAAGTAAAGAGTTTAGTTTATGATGAGCTGAAGAAATTTCCCCTTTGTAATCTAACTCTTTTGAAGCAACAACTGGTGTTGCAGGTTCTTGATTAGCAGTTTCATTTATACTCACACTGACACTAGTATCCTCTTTAATGGTTTGGCCTTTAGGATCTTTATCAATGGTCAGTAAAACAAAAGCGATAAATGCAAATCCAAAAATTGAAAATATTATTGTACTGCGATTAATATTTTTCATCTAAAATCTCCTTTAATCCATTTCATAAATTATATGATCTAGGCAGTTAGTTTAGTTTTTGATTATATTCTCAATAGAATTCCTTTTGATGATAGTAAAGTATCTCTCTGAATTACTTCAATTTATTCTTAAAATCCAAAAAAAATTATAAAAGATAATTGTTTTTATTCCATTTTCTAAAATCTTTAGTAATATTTTCTATCTGAAAGGCTGTTATTCCTTCTTTTGAGGTCAAAACAACAACTGTTATACATTGAAACAATTAATTTTTAAACAGAAAAAAATCCCTACGCTAGTGTGTACTACCGCAAGGATTTTCATTTGCTATAATTTAAACCGATACCCAGCACCCCAAATGGTTTCAATCATTCTCGGATTGGAAGGTTCAAGCTCTACTTTTTCTCTTAGTTTTCGGATATGAACAGTTACTGTTGAGGTGTCTCCATAAGCGTCAAACCCCCAAATCTTTTCAAAAAGTTGCTCTTTACTGAAAACTCGATTAGGGTTCGTTGCAAGGAATACTAGTAAATCATATTCTTTGGCGGTCATGATCATTTCTTCTCCATGGGCATAAATACGATGATCCTCTTGATCAATCTTGATATGTCCAATGGTTACGGTCCTTGTCTCTTGCTGTTTTGTTCCTATCAGACGATCATACCGGGCAAGATGTGCCTTTACTCTTGCGACTAGTTCACTTGGGCTAAATGGTTTGACCATGTAATCATCGGCACCTAAACCGAGAGCGCGAATTTTATCAAAGTCTTCTTTTTTGGCAGAGACAATCATGATTGGCGTTTCCTTCACTTTTCGAAGTTTTCGACATATCTCAAATCCACTTTGCTTTGGCAGCATTAGATCTAAAATGATGAAGTCGTAATGCTCATTTAAAGCACGTTGCAAACCTTTTTCACCATCATCTTCTATTTCTACGATAAATTCTTCGATTTCCAGATAATCGCGCTGTAATTCGGCGATGCTTTGGTCGTCTTCAATAATTAATATTTTTTTCATAACGTATCACCGTTAGTTTCTAGTAATTTTAACGAAAACTTGATAGCAGTTCCCATCCCTTTTGTACTCTCAGCCCAAATAGAACCACCATGCGCTTCAATAATTTGTTTGGAGATAGCCAGACCAAGACCAGTTCCACCGGTTTTACTATTCCGAGACTTGTCTGCCCTATAAAAGCTTTCAAATACAGAAGGGAGATCGTCGCTATCAATGCCAGATCCGTTATCTTCAACCGTCACGAATAACAAATCTTCAGCCTTGTGTAAAGTGATCGTAATTTGTCCTGGATCTTTATCTATATACTTTATACTATTTTGAATAATATTGTTAAAAACACGCATTAACTTTTCAGGATCTGCTGTCACTAGAACCGAAGAGGCATATGGATTTTGAAACTTGATTTGCACTCCACTTTTCTCGAGACCATAAGATAAATCGTCAATACACTCCTGAATAAAATGAACGATGTTTAATTTTTCAAAGTGGAAAGAAGCACGGTTTAAGTCTAGAGTTGAGAATAAAAACAATTCATCGATGAGAGCATCTAATTCATTAGCTTTTCTATAGATCGTACTAACATATTTTTGTTGCTTCTCTTTTGTATTGGCAACGCCATCTCGTAGGCCCTCTACATAACCTTTAATGGAAGTAATTGGTGTCTTTAAGTCATGGGATATGTTAGAGATTAGTAATTTTCGATTTTCCTCGTATAGCTGCTGAACTTCAATCGAGTGTTTTAGCTTTTGCCGCATACTTTCAAAGTCTCTTGTAAGATGACCAATCTCATCTTTTCTTTTTTCTTCAATTTTAAAATCAAGGTTACCACTTTTAATATTCTCCGTCGCTTGTTGCAACGTTTTTAATGGCTTTACGATACTTCTTGAAACGAGATAGGAAAGTGTTCCGTTCGTAAGTACGATGATCACAATGAGTAAAACTAATAAAATAGGTAAATATTCTGCTGTAAATTGCTCTAGAGGACTTGTTTCCTTGATGAAAAAGATACTTGCCTCACGTTGATCTGGTAAATAAAAGTCATGCTGCTCAAATTTAAAGGCTTGTGAGCCGATGACAACAGAGTTATGAACATGATTAACAAATTGTCCAAAGGGAGTCAGGTAATTCTTAATTGGCAAGTCACTAAACAAGTTTGAGGAAAACGTAATATCATCATCAATTCTGATCAGTAAGGCTATATTTAGCTCTTCAAGTTCACGTGCCTTCTCAGATAAATAATTCTCATCATAAAAAGAGGTAGGGGTAGAAGTGGTCAATAATTTCAGTTCTGAAAATATGGTGTTTTTCTTTTCGATATTTTGTAATTGGTAACTAGAATTCATGACTCCGTCTGTTCCAGAAAAAGTAATAAACAGAAAAAAGAGTGCGACAGTAAATAAAATACAAGGAATCACGATCATTGCCATGAACGATAAATTAAGTCTTTTTTGAAGTGACATCAGGTCACCACCTATCTCCGTTTTTCAAATCTGCTCATCCTTTGGCAGCTAAAAATGTTGTTTCATCTGAATTTATTAGTCGTCTTTTTACTTTTTTAAAAGAGAAATACATCGCAATCCTCCAAGGAATAATCATACCATACGCAAGTAGAAAGAACATGCCGGCTAATACTTCAATTTTTATTGAGTCGCCAAAAGCAAATTTAACTATCAACCGTGTCACTAACAAACCGACTAAAATAAAGATAAACGCTTTTGAACGTTTTAAATAGATGAAATCTTTCTTGATCTCAAATGTTGACGTCTTAATTAAGAGTAGAGAAAAGAGGATACCAACCAAGAGTGTTGCGAAAACTTGTATTGGTTCAAGTCTAGTCGGTTCATAAAGAAACATTAATAAACCAGTAGACATAAATAGAGGAGGTAAAATAATCTTTTTAACTGTTGCTGGCTTTTGGATCGCTCTTAAACGAATAACAATTGCAAGAGATGCCATTACGATGGTGGCAAATATAAGGTTCATAATCATGCACCCTCCCTTGATTTTGTAAAAGGCTATTTTCGCAAAGTTTGTTGCTTAAATAAACACTAAGATATCACTACTAATTTAGTAAGCATTGCTCTTTTCTTACTTATTCTACTAGGTGAATTCTTCAACTAGGGGATTTTATTAATTATTTTAGGTTAAAAAACAACAAGTTTTTTTGTGCGACGAGTAACCGCAGGAGCAATGTTTAAGAAAGTTTGTTTTCGTAAAGTTTGTTGCTTTCGTAAAAATCCCAAAAGCCGGATTTTTACACAAATATACTAGAATTTCACTACTTATTTAGTAAGTAGTGCTCTTTTCTACTAAATTTATTAGGTGATATCTCCATATAAAGAATTTTTTTTCATTTTAGGTTAAGAAGCAAAAAGGTTTTAGAAAAGAGCCTTAAGAAAAGAGCCTTGTAAACACAAATAGGGGCAATTCATGCGCCCTATTTGTGTTTAATTATTAGTGATACTTATGGAACTGTTTTAATTCAATGGTTTCTAATTTCTTACCATCAAGGTTTAGTGGTGTAACACTTATCTCGTTGATGTTTTCGAAGTTAACATTGAACTGAATGGTGATTGTGTGTGATTGTCCTTCATGATCTTTTCCTGACATTTTTACGAAGGCTTGTTGACGTTTCAGCATTCCTGCTTCTGTTAATTGTACATCAAGCGTAACTTCATCAAAGGAAATCTCTGTCGTTAACGCTGGAAGTACTTGCTGGTAAGTACTCGGTAGAAATGGATAGTCGTCTGTATTTAATTCAATATTTGCATGATGCTCGAAACTCTTTTTGACCATAAATGTTCCCATCGCATGAATGACTGTAGGAATTTCTTCATTCGTGATATTAAAAGAGATCGAGTTGTCTGAACCCATTACAAAACTATCGTGAAGCGGGCTCGTTAAACTATCAACTACAAGCTCAGCAATTTTTAATAGTTCCTTGTTATGGTATTTCGCGTGTTTTTCCTTTACTTCGGCAGGATCTCTCTTGCTTTCAATCACGTAAGTCGTATCATCTTGACCATTTTCAATATAAGTAAGGTTTTTCTCGTTATTCATTATTAACTGTAATTTCTCTTCTAGTGTAGTTAGAGCAATATTTGTTAAACTACGTTGTTCTTCAAGGTTATATGCGTTTTGCATCGTAAGTTCTTGAAGTAACTCGCCATTATTGGAAATGCTCATATCAATACTGACAACACCACTTTTCATTTTATGAGTTTCAATAAACGCCTCTTTATACGCATCATAGCCTGAACTACTAGCTAATACGGTATAAAATCCAACCCCTAACAATAAACCAGTCAACACAACAGTTAAGGACAATAGTTTCTTTTTCATCGTGAACCTCCTCGATTTATATTGCTATCTTAAAATTTTGGACGAAATTCTTAGTATCCAAAAATAAACGACCATGATCTAGAATTGGTACCAGTGACTCATAAAGCCAAAAATTATAACAATTACACCGATATAGCTAAAACCTAAAATGGAAATACGTTGTAACAGGTTCAATCGTGAACTTTGATCACCTGTAAGGATGTATTGCTTCAATTGTTTCGAAAGAACTCCTAATAATCCACCGATGGCTAGTGTTAAAACAATGGCTACCCATGTACGGATCGAGCTAAAGAACGGATAAAGTGTAATTCCTGAAATTAATACAACTACTAAGCCAAGGTTTGTAATTCGAATGATATTTAACCAAATCACTGCAGATCCCAATTCAGTTTTCTTGCGTCTTTTTACTAATGAAACAAAAGGTAGGGGAATAAGTAGTAGAAATAAGAGTGCCAATACTCTATGTAGAAAATAAGCTGTTAGCATTTGGTAATGCCTCCTTGATCATTTGATACTTATAATGTACCTAGTAAATATAAACAGGTACTTAACGAAGTCTTAAATAATTCTTAAATTTGTTTCCTTGTTCTCTGATTTGCTTAAAGATATCTAGATTAAAAACAAGATGGGAAATCGGCACAGCCTTAAAGCAATATCTAAATCGATCTGCTTGAGAGAGGTAGCAATAAAAAAAGCGCCTGCATCATTTTGATACAGGCACTCCTAAATAGTCTGCTAGTTTAGTGGAATAACGATCTTGGAACCTATGGTCAGTTCATAAGGATCTTCATTTGGATTCGCTTCTTGTAAGTCTTCTACACTTACCCATCATAGACATTTGCAATTTCATAAAAAGAACAGAATGCAAAGGGACTAAAATGGTAAACTATAAACCAAAAATGAAGTGCGAATTAGTAGCTAATTCGCACTTCAAATGTTTTTATTAATGACTAGTTTGGCTTCTGAACACCGTTGTTTTCGTTATATCGTTTCGTTGATTCTTCGATTGCTTGGCGTCCGCCTTTGTTTAACCATTCTTCAACAATTTTGTCATGATACTCGATTGGCTCTTGACCAAGGATAATTCTTGCAGCACCACTCATCCAAACACTTGATGGAATATCACTACCTGGACGGATATCTGGGTTACTTTGTAATGCTTCAATTGGTGGATCATAATGAATGCTATCGCGACCTTCATTTGCTAAGATATCATCGAAGATCCTAATTAGTTCTTGCCCATCTTCAGTTAGCTCAAGAATTCCTTTTGTATACGTCGCATCTTTCACTAACCATAACCAGTAAGAGCGGTAACGTTGTTCATTAAGGCCATTAGAATCTTCTGGAATTTCATAATTAACATTTCCATTAGCATCTAAAGTATAAGTTTCTCCTTCAACACCGTATGTGAAAAACATTTCTGCTTCATCTGATACTTGCCAATCAAAATATTGAATTAAACGTTCAACATCAACCTTTGTTTTTGAATTAATTAAGAAAGAGCGAATAACGCTGTTATATAAGTAGTGACCACCGTGGCCATCTGGACCAACAGGTGAAGGAATAATAGCTACTCTAGCTTCTGGTACGTTTTGTTGAATTTCAGATTCCCATGCTAGAACTTCTTCAGCGTTCATTGACCACATACCAGCTTTACCAGCAATAATATTACTTCTGTATTCAGGTTGTGGGGTTGTTAAAAACTCTTGGTGAATTAAACCTTCTTGGTAAAGGACTCTATGGTATTCAAGAGCATCTTTAATTTTATCGCCAGCCATAAATTTAGGAACAACTTCTCCGTTATAATATTCCCATTGGTAAGGGAAGGCATCGAAGGCGCCAAAGAATGTATCCGCGTATTTGAAACTTTCACGACCTTGGAATGGATTTTCAACACCTAATTGTTTAAAAGCACGTAATACATCTAAATACTCATCGGTCGTTTTTGGAATACCTAATCCAGTTTGTTCAAGAAGATCCATTCGAATTGCTGTACCACGACGTGATCTGTTTGCTAGATAATCAGGAATAGCATAAATTTTTCCGTCGTAGGTTACTTGATCCCATGCTTCTTGAGGGATTACTTTAAGTAAGTTTTGCCCATGTTCTTTTAATAAGTCATCTAAAGGCATAAACACACCGGCTTCAACAGCACCTGCTAATTCTGGTCCTAATACACCGCCCGACGCTTGCACAACATCTGGAATATCTCCTGACGCTAGCATTAAGGTCATTCTTTCGACATATTCACGATGGGGGATTAGTCGGATCGTCATATCAGTATTTGTCATTTCTTCTAAACTCTTCACCCATTTGTCTTCATTAATATCTGGGTGACTTTCAACATACGCTGTTGCAAGTGTTCTCATCGAGATAGAGAACTTTAATGGATCTAATTTTACCTCTTCGTTATCCTTTGGATCTGTTTCTGTAGTATTTTCATTTTGGTTGTTCTCTGGCGTAGGTTGTGTCGTTTCCTTAGTGGAACAGGCTGCTAAGAGTAATGCTAAAATGAATATTAATGCTGTAATACCTAAATGTTTTCTGTTCATTAGTTGGCCTCCTTGGTATTTTGAATATTAAGAAAAATGAAAGTGCTTACATTTATTAAATTAACAGTCAAATTGAACTTTTAAAATTGTCTGTTTTTAGATTGGATTGTTCTTTTTTTAGTTTTAAATAAAAATCAATTCAATTTTCATAGATTATAACAGTTTTTATAGAGAAAATGTTTATTTTCAAGACAAACATATTACTAGTCTTTCATACTTCCTAACAAGAAGCCTTTGATGAAAAAGCGTTGCAAAAATGGATAAACCATTAAAATAGGGATGGTTGCGACAATGATTGTTGCCATTTTTATTCCTTCTGGGGACGTTGATAACATTGTGGTAAAAACGTCAGATGTTGGGTCAGCAACTAAAGAGTCATCAACGATCATTTCTCTTAGCTTTACTTGTAAAGGATATAATCTTCTATTTTCAATATACATTAAGGCATTGAAATAGGTATTCCAATGAAAAACGGCATAAAAAATTCCTAAAGTAGCAAGAGCTGGTTTCGACAAAGGTAAAACAATTTGAAATAAAATTCGTAGTTCTCCACAGCCGTCAATTCTGCTAGAGTCGATTAACTCTTGCGGAATATTTAAAAAGAATGACCTCATTACGAAAAAGTTAAAAGCACTAATCGCAGTAGGGATGATTAAAGCCGATAATGAATTTAACATGCCGAGCTTTTGAACTAGTAAATACGTAGGAATTAACGGTGCTGAGAAAATCATCGTAAAGAGAACCATAAATAATAGAAATTTTCTCCCTATAAACTCTTGTCTTGAGAGTGGATATGCTAAAGTTGCGGTAGCAATAAGGTTAAAGATCGTTCCAACGATCGTAATGAAAACAGTAACCCCAAACGCTCTCCAGATACTCATATCCTGAAAAACATAATTGTAATTAGCAAAAGTTAATTCTACTGGCCAAAAAATGACTTCACCGCGGTCAATAGCACCTGAACTACTAAACGATTGTGCTAGGACGTGTAGAAATGGGAGTAACATGATCAATGAAAAAATAATGAGTATTCCTAAGTTAATTTTTAAAAATGCTTTCCTGGAAGGACTTTCTTTTAAAGGCATGCTCGTTTCTCCTTTCTAATATAAACTGTTACCTGTCGCTCTTCGGCTTAGCCAGTTTGCACCAACTAAAAGTACCAAACCTACGATAGATTTAAATATGCCAATGGCAGTTGTATAACTAAATTGATTTTGTAATAAACCAACTTGATAAATATACGTATCGAAAATCTCACCATTTACCCGATTGAGTGGATTTAGAAATACATAGACTCTTTCAAAACCAAAGTCTAAGAAATTACCAATTTGCAGTAAAAATAAGATTGTGATTGTTGGTAATAAACACGGAAGAGTAATGTTCCACATTTTTTGCCAATGATTAGCTCCGTCAACATCGGCCGCTTCATATAAAGCAGGATTAATTCCAGCTAGTGCTGCAAGGTAAATAATCGTTCCCCAGCCTGTATCTCTCCAAATTCCAGAACCAACTATAATTGACCGGATATAACTATCGTCACCGAGGAAATAAATAGGTTCATACCCTAAAGATTGAATAAAATTATTAATAAGACCTGAAGAAGGTGATAATACGCCAATAAATATCCCACTTATAATGACCCAAGACAAAAAGTGGGGCATATAAACAATGGTTTGAATGAGCCGCTTGGCAACAACCTTACGTACTTCATTCAGCATTAGAGCTAAGACAATCGGTGCTGTAAAAGCAAAAAGAATATCATAGAGATTAATTAGTAGAGTATTTTTTAAAATTCTAATGAATTCTGGATAACTAAACATTTTTTCGAAATGGGCTAGACCAACCCAGGAACTACCTGTTACCCCATGGAATATATTATAGTTTTGAAAGGCAATGACGGACCCCATTAAGGGAACATATTTAAAGAGAATAAAATATGCAATCCCTGGTAGGGCAATTAAATATAGCGCTTTGAACTTCCACATCGTTCGTAAATTTTGCTTTAGCATCATTTTTGCTTCCTCCTTGTAATAATGTAGCTTAATCATATGTTGTGAAAGGGCTTACAACAATAGAGTAGGTTTTGTAGTATTTGTGTTTTTTTTAGTATCAATTTTTAAAATATGTCAATTTTCCGAAAATTTATGTATAATAAAAAAAACTGAAAGCGCTTCAAAGGGGTGTCGACATGAGAATTCTAGTTGTTGAGGATGAACCATTAATCAGAAGAGGTTTAGTTAGACTATTAAGTCAAATTGAAGTAGAGGGACTTGAGAAATTAGTAATAACTGACGTAGAAAGTGCAGAGGAAGCGGATCAACATTTACAAGAGCATGAGTACGACATCATTTTCACCGACATTGAGATGGGGGAGATAAATGGGCTTTCTTTAATAGAAAAATGGCAGAAACCAAAATTAAAAACACAATGGGTGATTGTATCTGGTTATGATAAATTTGAATTTGCTCAAAAGGCCATTACATTTGGTGTAAAAGAATATCTATTAAAACCAGTAACCAAAAAGAAACTTACCGATACACTACTAAACTGTCTTCAAAATGTAAGTAATAGTCAAAAAGATTTTATAGGTGCTGATAAAATTGAGCAGGTTATAAACAAATTTGAGCAAGCAATTTGGGAGATTAACCAAGGTTTGTTAAAAGAAGAGTTTAATCAATGGGAGGAAATGATTGAAGATAAATCGATTTCCCTCGATTATTATTGTGAGTTGCTATCTCATATGTTAGAAGTTCTTTTCCACCGCTTAAAAAATAGAGGAAGCCAGATTACTCAAGCTGTTCAATGGGACATTTCTAAGGAAACAATGGCTTTAGCAAATAAACAATTTCTTGAGAAGTGTCATGAAATGATAAAAATTATCGAGCAAAATCGAAAAGGTAACGAAGTAGATCCAATCGAAGTCGCAAAAGATTATATAAATAAGCATATTGCTCAAGAAGTAAGTTTAGATGAGGTCGCTAATAGGCTTGGCTTAAATTCATCCTACTTTAGTCAATTGTTCAAAAAAGAAACAGGTGAAACATTTGTGAAATATCGAATTCGACTAAGAATGGAGTTTGCTAAAAATTTACTGCTTAAAAAGGATATAAGAGTAATTGATATTCCAAGCTTAATAGGCTTAAATGACCATCCACATTTTACAAAGACATTTAAAAAATATACGGGTATTACACCTTCGGAATTTAGGGCAAAAATGGGGATCGATTAATGCGGAAATTTATTTATAAATTAAACATCATGCAGCAACTTTTGCTTTATTTTTCTATTGTTATCTTTGTGGCTATAGCCCTTGTCACATGGCTAATCTATTATCAAGCTGAAAATGAAATGAAAGATCAAGCGAAAAAACATTTGGAATATATCGTTGAAAATACTAGCTATCAAACCGATCGCTATATCCGAGATTTAGAACTAGCTACCTTGCCTCTTCTTACCGATGTAAACATAAAATATTTTCTAGATTTACATACAAATCAATCATTAGCTTCTTATAACCTTTACACTGAAATTAAAAAGAAAATGTCACATTTGTCGATACAACATCCTGATATCAACTTAATTTATTTAATAGGGGAGAACGGGAGATATGTTCTTTCTGAGGATAGAATCTTTGAGGGAAGTGAGTCTATACCTTCGAAAAGTGTTTATGATAGACTTCTAGAAACAACCTCGGAAAGTGGGAGTATCAGTATACTAATGAGCCCGGGCTTGCACAACCATCAACACGTCGTGACGATCAAACGTAGAGTTAGAGGGCTAACCTCATTTATTCCTAAAGGGATCTTGGGTCTTGAGATCAATGCTTCTTCATTAGACAAGCTTTGGAATATCGCCCAATTACCTAATGGGACTACTTTTGGGATTGTAGATTCTAATGGTTCGATTGTTTATAGTCTTGATGAAAGTTGGTTAGGTAAACCTTTGCCAGAAAATATATGGGACAAATTCCGCGGGCATAAAAAAGGGACATTTACTACTGAATGGGAAAAAGAAGAGACGATTTTTTATTACACACATTCCACGGAAACTGATTGGACCTTAGTAGCAATGACACCTGAGAAGATAGTGTTGGAGCCTGTTTCAGGTATGAAAAGAAATGCAATTTTTGCAGCGACCGTTGCCTTATTATTTGCGCTTATTATATCAATATTTTTTACGAGAAGCATTGTTATTCCGTTAAGAAGAGTGCAAACCGGCATGAAGAAGATGGAACAGGGAGAATGGGAAAGAATTAAAGCATTACATGGGGAAGATGAAATTAGTAGTGTTGTTAAGAGTTATAACAAAATGGTCGAAAGAGTATCTAATTTAATCGAAGACCTCTACAAGTCGCAATTGAAAAATAAAACTGTTCAAATCGAAAAACAGAGAATTGAGCTTCAAGCACTTCAATCGCAAATAAATCCACACTTTCTCCATAATACGTTGGAAACAATGAATGCTTATGCCATTCTAAATGAAGCTGACGAGATCTCAGAGATGACAGAAGCCCTTTCGCAAATGTTTCGTTATTCGGTACGTAATTTTGAAGTGGTTACACTAGAAGATGAACTTAAGCACATAAGAAATTTTCTTATTGTTCAAGAACATCGCTTTCAAAGAAAAATTGACGTTGTATTTGATATATCACATGATTTGTATAAAGAAGACGTTGTTAAATTATCTTTGCAGCCACTTGTTGAAAATGCCATTCATCACGGCTTAAGAAAAAAACGTTATGAAGGAAAAATCATCATTAATGCTGAGCTAGGAGAACTACAATTAATTGTAAAAGTAATTGATGATGGTTCAGGAATATCTGTTGAGCGTTTAGCAGAAATTAACGCAAATTTGTCTTCAAGTAGTGAAGAAAGTACAGATCTAAAAATGGGAATTGGCGTAAGTAATGTCCATAGAAGAATCCAATTAATATTTGGAAAACAGTATGGATTAAGGGTACATTCTGAAGAAGGAAACGGAACAACTGTGGAAATGAATCTTCCTAGGAATGTCTTGATTGAAAAAATAAGTTAAATAGTGAATTTAACTAAACTAAAAATAAACAAACTGCGTATAAAAAAGCACCAATCATATCCTCCTTTTTCTTTGATACTATGAAAATAGAATGTTAAAGAGAAAGGAGTTTTAATATTGATTGGACAATGGGAACAAGCAGAGCCAGGTGTAAAAAGGAAAGTATTCTCTCCTGGAGAACAATTAATGATGATGGAAGTTCATTTTGAAAAAGGTGCAGAAGGTTATGAACATAGTCATCCACATGAGCAGTTAACATACTGTAAAGAAGGTCGTTTCCAATTTACAATTGACGGAGTAAAACACATCATTAAAGCCGGTGAAACTTTAGTTATTCCTAGTAATAAAAAACATGGAGCGATTGCGTTAGAAGCGGGAGTCCTAATTGATACTTTCACACCATTACGTGAGGATTTACTAAAGCGATAGAGTATATATGTGCAAAAGCAAAGTTGATTTAATCATCAACTTTGTTTTTTTTACTCTATTCCACTTGAATCTAAAAAAAAACAACTGCAAAACAAAGAATGCCAATAGTTTGAATTTTTGTGTTGATGCTAAACTATTCCTGTGAAGTTTGATAAGGGAGGTTTAAAATGGAAAATCGTTATGCAACCAATCCACAAGAAGCAAAGAGCTATACTACAGAAAAGTTAAGAGATGAATATTTAATTCAACAACTATTCGTCAAAGACGAGTTGAGACTTACTTACTCTCACGAAGATCGAGTCGTTATTGGTGGAGCTTTTCCAATAAAAGGAGCTATTAAACTAGCTGCAGGTGACTTTTTAAAGACAGATTACTTCTTAGAAAGAAGAGAAATTGGAATTATTAATATTGGTGGTCATGGAGTAGTTAAGGTATCAGGAGAAGCTTACGAACTCTCAAATAAGGATGGTCTTTATGTTGGGAAAGGAATAGAGGAAGTGACATTTGAGTCGATAGATCCTTCGCTTCCGGCTAAATTTTATCTCGTGTCTACACTAGCCCATACGAACTACCCAACAGAAAAGATCAGTATTGAGCAAGCGGAACCCGTTCGTTTAGGTGATGATAGTCAATCTAATAAAAGAACGATCTACAAGTACATTCATGCAGATGGAGCAAAAAGCTGTCAATTAATGTTGGGTATGACATTGTTAGAGCCAAACAATATGTGGAATACAATGCCAGCGCATATTCATGATCGAAGAATGGAAGTCTACCTATATTTTGACTTGGGTGAGGACAATCGAGTGTTTCATTTTATGGGCCAACCACATGAAACAAGGCATCTTGTCGTAAGCAATGAGCAAGCTGTTATTTCACCTAGCTGGTCAATCCACTCAGGGGTAGGGACAGGAAATTATACATTTATTTGGGCTATGGCAGGAGAAAACTATACGTTTACTGATATGGAGTTTATTGAGATGAAAGACTTGAAGTAGTTTTGAGTTTTGAGTTTTGAGTTTTGAGTTTTGAGTTTTGAGTTTTGAGTCGCATGTGAGATGTTCACAATCTTTAAGGAGGAAGACTATGTCTAATTTGTTTTCTTTAGAAGGAAGAACGGCACTAGTTACTGGAGCGGGACGGGGAATTGGTCAGGCAATAGCAATTGCATTTGCAGAGGCGGGAGCAGATCTTGTGTTAGTTGGTTCTTCTCCTATGGAAGAAACGGAAAAAAGGATTGCTGAGCTGGGAAGAACCTCGACTTCTTATCTTGTCGATTTATTAGATGTACCAAATATCACTCAAAGTTTTCAAAAGATTGTCTCTGAAAATACAATTGATATTGTTTTAAACAATGCAGGTATTATCCGCCGAGAGCCAGCAATAGAACATACTCTTGAAAATTGGCAGTCGGTTATTGATATTAATTTAAGTGCTGTATTTATAGTTTCACAACAAGTTGCAAAACAAATGCTAGAACGTGGGTCTGGAAAGATTATTAATATCGCATCGCTTCTTTCATTTCAGGGGGGAATCACTGTTCCAGGTTATGCTGCAAGCAAACATGGTGTTGCTGGAATTACAAAAGCTTTTGCTAATGAATGGGCAAACAAAGGTGTGCAAATAAATGCGATAGCACCTGGATATATCTCAACAGCAAATACAGCAGCGCTAAGGGAAGATGAAGCGAGAAGTACCGCAATTTTAGAGAGAATCCCTGCAGGTCGTTGGGGGCAAGTCAGTGATTTAGTAGGTGCTGCAGTATTTCTAGCATCAACCGCCTCGGATTATGTCAATGGACACGTGTTAGTCGTGGATGGTGGTTGGATGTCGCGATGATAAAGCAAGCAGTTCTAAGAGAATTTGAGGCACTCGGTGTTATAGCTGTTTTACGAAAAGTTCCTTACGATCATTTTCTTCCTTTAGCTGAAACTTTAGTTAAAGCTGGTATTCATTTGTTAGAGATTACAGTGGATTCAGATCAGGGAATAAAAATGATTGAAGATGCAGTAAAACATTTTAAGGAAGAGGCTGTTATTGGGGCAGGAACCGTTGTCAGTGGTATAGCTACACGAGAGGTTATTCGAGCAGGTGCAAGCTTTGTATTTAGTCCAATTTTTTCGAAGGAAGTGGTTGAAGTAGCGAGAGACCATAAAACTCTTGTTGCACCTGGGGTAATGACACCTACCGAAATTTATCATGCTATTGAAGCTGGTGCCGATGCAGTGAAAATTTTCCCTGCTGCAACACTTGGACCTTCTTTTATCAAGGATGTTCAAGGTCCACTAGGTAAAATCCCGATAATCACAACGGGAGGGGTTTCAGTCGACAACGCATGTGAGTATATTCGTGCCGGAGCCATTGCAGTTGGAGTAGGTGGTTCACTAGTTGATTTAGCCGCAATGCATGAGAAGAAATATGATGTTATTTACGATAGGGCTATTCGAATCGTAGAAAAGGTTCAATCTTCAAAGTGAGTGGAGGTGTTCATGTGGTAGATGGAATGATGAGCCGTTTTACACAAATAAGTGAGTGGATTTACTTTTTGTTTATTGTTCAGTTGTGTTGGTTATTAGGGGTTGCCATTGGTCTTGGTGTTTTAGGGATTAGCCCTGCAACGTACGCTGTTTTTGAAGTGATAAGAAAGCGTTTACAAGGTGAAGAAAATAATGTAGGAAAGCGCTTTTGGCAACATTACCGAAAATATTTGAAAAAACAGTGGTTTAGCTTTTTATGGATTATTACCGGTCTATTTTTGTATTATGATGTTCGACTTCTATTTAGTTATGACCACTTACTAACCGTAATTTTAGGGGCTTTATTTGTTAGTTTACTAATTTTGTATTTATTATGCTCAATGGTTATTATCCCTATTTTTACTCACTTCGAAATGAAGTGGCCTGATCGCATCCGTTTAGCTTTAACTGTTGTGGTTACCCAGCCGCATATATCTTTAGGGTTGTGTTTAAGTACTTTAGGATTGTATTTGATTTTGATTTACATTCCAATCATCTATTTTTTGATTGGTATTAGTGTCACAGCTTTACTATATACCAAATTATCACTATTTGCATTCAAGAGAATAGAGGAAAAAGGTTTTGTGAGAATGAGTTTAACCTAACAAGTAATTTGAATAAATAAATTGAAAGTAACTAAGGAGATTTGACAATGGATCTGATTACTATTGGAGAAACTATGGTCTGTTTCTCATCTCGGCAAATGGGTCAGCTAGAAGCTTTTCCAGACTTAAGTAAATCAATTGGTGGTGCTGAGACTAATACAGCAATAGGCTTAGCGAGGTTAGGTAAAGAGGTAGGGTGGATTAGCAAATTGGGCGATGATCCATTCGGAAATCAAATTTTGAAAACAGTCCGTGGAGAAGGTGTTGATGTATCCCAAGTACAACTTTCTACCGAATCTCCTACTGGAATCATGTTTAAAGAGATTTTAAGTAAAGAACAGGTTCATGTTTATTATTACCGCCGAAATTCTGCAGCCTCTACATTAACAATTAAAGAAATTCCATTTCAATATATAAAAAAAGCGAAACGGATCCATCTAACAGGGATCACGCCAGCTTTAGGGGAAACCTCTTTAAAGACTGTTCTAGAGGTAATGAAGTTTTGTAAGCAAGAAGGCATAGTAATTAGTTTTGATATCAACATGCGTTTGAAGTTGTGGTCAGAAGTAGATGCTAGATTAGCATTTACAAAGCTATATCAATATATAGATATCTTATTCTTATCTGAAGATGAGGCGAAAATATGCGCTAATAGCCGAGATATCTCTGCCTCGATAACTGCATTAAAAAAGAAGTTACCTGAAAAAACAATGTTGGTTGTAAAAAAAGGTGAAAGAGGAGCATCAGCGCTTTGCGGAAATAAAACTTATAACTCCAAAGCTTTAAAAAATGTTTTTGTAGTTGATACTGTAGGGGCTGGAGATGCTTTTAATGCTGGATTTTTATACGGTCAAATGGAAGGTCTCTCAATAGAAGAAAGTCTGACGATTGGTAATTGGTGTGGTGCGAGTGTGGTAGCACAGTTAGGTGACTATCACGGGGCACCTAGTATTAAAGAATTGAATGCTTACCAAAATAATGATAAAACGATCGAAAGGTGAGATGTAAGATGATAGATTTACAAGGCAAAAAGGCACTAGTAACAGGTGGAGGTACCGGTATTGGAAGGGGGATTGCTCTAGCTTTAGCCAAAGCAGGAGCGGATGTTGTCGTTCATTATGGTAGCAATGCAAAAGGAGCTGAGGAAGTTGTGCGGCTTATTGAAGATATGGGGCGGCAATCTTTGGCTGTTCAAGGAGATGTCCTAAAAAAGGATGATATAACTGCATTTATGAAGGAGACAGCTGCTTTTTTTAATCATGAATTAGATATTTTAGTAAATAATGCAGGGCATTTAGTGCAAAGAGCTCCTGTGGAGGAAATGAGTGAGGAGCTTTGGCATAGGATCATGGATGTCAATGTAACTAGTACATTTTTGGTCTCACAGCAAGCCATTCCACTAATGAAAACGACGAAAGGGAAAATTGTCAATATGACTTCGATTGCTGCTCATAATGGTGGAGGACCAGGGGCAGCAGCATATGCAGCTTCCAAAGCTGCTGTATTAACATTTTCAAAAGCGTTGGCTAAGGAATTAGCGCCACACTCGATAACCGTCAATGCCGTATCCCCAGGGTTTATTGGACAAACGCCTTTCCATGATACGTTTACGACTTCTGAAGGTAGAGTAAATACAGTCAATAGTATTCCTCTTAAGAGGGAAGGAAACCCAGATGATGTTGCGGGCGCTGTGTTATATCTTGTTTCGGATTTAGCAAATTATTTAACGGGAGAAACGATTGAAATAAACGGCGGAATGTACATGCGCTAAACTAATAAAAGCAGGAGGTGTCTTTGTGAATCATACTCTAATTGACTTATATCAACCTGAAAGTGGCAAGTTAAATGTTCCATATCAGCCTGTAGAAACGACTGAGATCATCGAAAATCCACCACGATTTACGTGGATGCCAGCAAAGTTAGATGGTGAAGTATATGTGCTAGAGGTTTCATCATCTCAAGTTTTTGAACTCGAATTTACTAGAGTTTATCAGCCTATCAACTTAAATTTTTTACTCCTAATCACTCATATTCTCCTGGAACGTATTATTGGCGATACGCACTTTTAGATGAAATTGACCAAGAAACGAGGATAAGTAGTTGGAGCGAAATAAGGTCCTTTCAAATTGACGATCAGTTACCAGAAACACCTTTACCTAGTAGAAATGCTCGCTACGAAAAAGCTAACTTAGGTCGGCCAAGATTATGGTTTTCCGAAAATGAATTGCTTGATTTTCGTTTTAATGTAAGCCAACAGCCTGAATACTGCCAGTGGTCAACTTTTTATGAAAAATCTGTTCAGCCTTATATACAGCTACCATTAATTGATGAGCCGGCACCGTATCCTGGGAATAAACGGGTGGCTAAGCTTTGGAGACAAATGTATTTAGATTGCCAAGAAGCACTTTATGCAGTTAGGCACTTGAGTGTAGCAGGGGTAGTGTTAAATGACAGTGAACTGATCGCCAAAGCAAAGGAATGGCTATTACACGTTACTAGCTGGGATACCGAAGGAACTACGTCGAGAGATTATAATGATGAGGCAGCTTTCAGAATTGCTGGTGCTTTGGCTTGGGGATATGATTGGTTAAATGAGCATTTGTCTAAAGAGGAGAAACAACAAGTACGCTCGAAGTTATTCCGTCGCACAGAACAAGTCGCGTTTCATGTGATGGAGCGCTCAAAAATTCACCATGTACCATATGATAGTCATGCTGTTCGTTCATTATCTTCAGTTTTAGTTCCATGTTGTATTGCCTTGTTTGATGAAGTCCCAGAGGCAAGGGAATGGTTAGATTATACATTAGAGTATTATAGCGGCCTTTATACACCATGGGGCGGAGCAGATGGTGGTTGGGCTGAAGGTGCACACTACTGGATGACAGGAATGGCATACGTGATTGATGCGTTAAACCTGGTGAAGAAGTTCAATGGCTTAGACTATTATCAGCGACCATTCTTCCAAAAAACAGGGGATTTTCCTCTATACGTATACTCACCTGATACAAAGCGGGCGAGCTTTGGCGATATTGCTAGTCTCGGAGAATTGACAAGTTTAAAGGTTGGTTATAATATTCGTCAGTTTGCAGGTGTTACTGGTAATCCATATTACCAATGGTTCTATGAGGAGACGAAGAAATATAATGTCGGTACTGAAGAGGAATTTTACAATAAAGGTTGGTGGGACTTTTACTTTGATGAGATGATGTATCTCCACGATTTTCCAGTCATTGAATCAAAAGTTCCAACGAATTTACCAAAAGTAAAATGGTTTAAAGATGTAGACTGGGTGGCCATGCATCACCGCATGGATGATCCTAATGAACATATTATGTACTTAACAAAAAGTAGTCAGTATGGTTCGATAAGTCATAGTCATGGTGATCAAAATGCCTTTATGTTACATGCATTTGGCGAGCCATTGGCTATTCACAGTGGATATTATGTTGCTTTTAATAGTACGATGCATATGAACTGGAGGCGCCAAACCATATCAAAAAATGCCATTTTAATTGATGGAAAAGGTCAATTTGCTGACAAGGATAAATTTATTGCTATGGAGGCAAATGGAAAAATTGAAGCAGTTGAAGACCATGAAAATTATGCATATATTCGTTCGAATGCAACAAATGCCTATCAATATCACGTGCCTTACTTAAAGAAATTTGTTCGTGAAACATATTTTGTAAATAACTCCTATTTTGTGCTGATTGATACGATTGATCTAGAGCAGCCAGGAAAGGTAGATTGGTTGCTACATTCGTTACATGAAATGAAAATTAAACATCAGTCATTTTTACTAGAAGGTGAGAAAGCTACTTTAGAGGGGAAATTTGTCTACTGCTCTAGTGGAGAGTTGGAAGTAAATCAATACAACGATTATCCTGGTGTTGATTTACGTGAAATAGAAGGACTTCCAATTCATTGGCGTCTTCAAGCTCAAACAAACAAAGCTACACGTCATCGAATTGTCACGCTCCTTCATCCAATGAAGAAGCAACAACCGAAATACGTTTCTTACTTTATGGATGATCAAGATCATGGACTACAGTTCTATTTTACAGAAAATAATAAAACCTTTCGCATTGAAGTAGCAAAAGTATATTAATAGCTGAGAGTCTCTTAAAAAGAGGCTCTTTCTTTACAAAGAGAATCAAAAATGGAGGCTAAAAGAAGGGAGATAAATGATTACCTATAAAAGAAGTTTGAAACAAATTCCTATTCCATTATGGATTTTATTTGTAAATTCATTCACGATGGCACTCGGTTTTTTTATGTTAATTCCACTGTTAGCGGTTTATTTATTAGATCAGTTGCTGCTGTCGGCAACTTTAGTGGGGATCATCGTTGGCATACGAAGTTTTTGTCAACAAGGTCTGATGATATTTGGTGGGTTTATATCTGACCGGCTAAGCTATAAAAATGTCATTTGTCTGGGTGTATTCATTCGAGCGATCGGGTTTATCAGTTTTGGCTTTGCTAGTACTATGACCGGCTTAGTAGTTGCAGCCATTCTGTCGGGGCTTGGTGGAGCGTTATTTCACCCATCTAGTTATGCGTATTATACAGTATTATCGACTTCCGAGAATCGAGCTACCGTTTATGCTATTCGGGAAATGCTAAGTAATGTGGGCTTTATTTTCGGTCCAGTTATTGGTGCATTTTTGCTGGGGTTTAACTTCCAATGGGTTTGTATAACTGCAGGAGTGATGTTCCTAATCGTCTTCCTAATCAGCTATTTTGGGATGCCTAAGCTTACCTCAAACAATGAAGCTACCAAACCATTTGTAGAAAATGTACGGGAAATATCATCTAATCGTAAATACCTGAAGTTTTGTGCGCTGATACTATTTGTTTGGTTTCTTGTCGTACAGCTGTACGTGGCAGTCCCCGTAAAACTGCAGTCCTTGCAATTGTTGGATGTAAATGTAGGGATGATTTATAGTGCAGGGGCTTTAATCATTGTATTTCTTCAGGTTCCGCTGATTAATCGCTTAAGTTCTAGATTTTCACCAACTTATTTAATAGGGTTGGGGAGCTCCTGTGTGACACTTGGTTTGATTATTCTAGGATTTAGTAGCAATCTAGTAGGAATTTATTGTTCCGTTATTGTTTTTACTTTTGGTCAAATGTTTATCCAACCTATGATTAGTAAACAGATTGCTGACATTGCACCACAAACCTTAATAGCTTCCTATTTTGGCTTTAATGGGTTAGCGTTAGCCATTGGTGGTATGGTAGGGAATTTATTAGGTGGGATGTTATATGATCTTGGAAGAGATATTCATATAAATATACCTTGGGTAATATTTTCGATCGTTGGTGTGACTGTTAGCTTTATTATTCTAAGTACAGAAATAAGAAGTAGGAAGGCTCAGCAGTCAAAAAACGATGTAAGGGTAAAAAAATCTATATAGATCCTCCCCTCACCAGCGAAGTTTGTGTGAGGGGCTATATTTAGTTTCAAAGAAAGTTATAATAGATTTAAGGAAAAAAGTTCGGTGATACATACTTCGTACTATTGGTTAGTAGGTCAGTACATAAATAAGGAGTTTTCGATAATGGGAGAAGATGCAATATTAGAAGTTATTAATCTTTCTAAGACACTCGGGAAAGCGACGATTATTGATGATGTCTCTTTTCAGCTTAAGAGAGGAGAAATTAAAGGCTTATTAGGCCCAAACGGTTCAGGGAAAACAACCATGTTAAAATTGATAGTTGGATTATTAAAGCCAACAAAAGGTAGAGTTAGCATTGGTGGTTACGATATTCAGGCGGACTATGAAAAAGCGATTGGGAAGTTAGGGGCAGTTGTTGAAAATCCCGAGTTGTATGAATATCTTTCGGGTTACGATAATTTGCAGCAATATCGGAGGATGACTCCAGGTGTATCAGAAGCGAGACTTGAAGAAGTGGTAGAACTATTAGGAATGTCTGATTATATCGATGACAAGGTAGCTACCTATTCACTGGGGATGTTACAAAGACTTGGTTTGGCCCAAGCACTGCTTCATCAGCCTGACATACTATTGTTGGATGAACCGACAAATGGGTTAGATCCATCGGGTATTCAGGATCTTAGGAAGCATTTAAAGCTTTTGTCTAATCAAGGAATAGCTATTCTCATTTCTAGTCATATTTTAGCTGAAATCGAGATGATTTGTGATAGCATTTTAATGATTGACCAAGGGGAAATTATCGCGCAGGGGGAAATTGATCAATTTCGAGAAGATGAACATCAGAATAGCCTATATACGTTTAGACTGTTAGAGCCCGGTTCTCTTCATGCTGTATTAGCAACCTATCCTCTAAAAGAACATGTGGTTGAGGTTGGTAGCGATTTTTTTCGATCCGCTTAGCTGAACTTGATGTGGCATTATTAACTAAATTCTTGGTGGAAAAAAATATGAATGTTATCGGAATAGAAAAAGCTCGCGCTTCACTCGAAGAAGCATTTTTAGCAAGGGTAAAGGGGTAATCTATGAACTACTTTTTTGATCTAGTTTATAACGAACAGGTGAAAATTTATAAACGTCCAAGAGGACTGGTGTTACTAGGCTTGTTAATTTTCATAAATCTTACAGTTGCGGTAGTGATGAGATACATTTTTGCGGATACCAATTTTACATTTTGGGATCATTTAAATATCAGCACGTACCTTATCTTCGTGTTAAATTTTTTTTGTATTATCATTGCAGGAGATATTGTTTCTAGTGAATATTCTTCAGGAACGATTAAGCTACTATTAATTCGACCGGCTAATCGTATAAAAATATTACTAGCTAAGTATGTAGCTGTGATCATCTTCGCAGTATTGGTCGTAAGTATTCATCTCGCTTCATCGGTAATTTTTGGGTCACTCTTCTTTTATTCAAGTATCTTTGTTTTGGATAGTAGCTTTATCGCGAATATTTTAGCAAACTATCTTTTCGGCTTTTTTGAAATTGTTGCGATTGGAACTTTCGCCATGATGTTGTCGGTCATAACGCGAAGTAGTGTTTTTCAGTTTCAGTACCAATATTCCTACTAATGTCCTTTAAAGTAATTTTGGAAGTCCTTAGCCATTACAATATAAATCAAGGCAAGTATATCTTTTTTGCAAATACGAACCTTTCTCAACATTTTACCGGTAGGCCTTTATTTGAGGGAATGTCACTTAATTTTTCATTGTTGAATGTTAGTACATACCTGATCATTTTCTTTGTGACATCCGCGCTAGTATTTTCAAGAAGGGATATCAACGTTTAGTTAAGTTAGGAAGTCTTGCTGTTTAGAAGCAAGGCTTTTTCATATGTATCCTTCCTGATCTTTTGAGGTGTCAAAAAAGTAGTGTAAGGCTGGTAAAGAATGAGTTTAATATAAGAAAAAACGACAGTATTAATCGAATAAATTGCTCATCACTTCACAAACTATCTACAGACTTTATTCTTCAAACAGAGTACGATAATAGATGATATACAAATGGTTCCATAAAGTGTAAAAAAAGGAGGGGGGTAAAGATAATGCCTAAAACAATTTTTACCGCGTCTGCCCATTTACAAGAAGGTGTGCAAGTGTTGGCAAAGTCTAGAAACTTTGAGATTACAATTGATGAGCCAAAGAGTTTAGGTGGGACAGATACGGGAATGAATCCAGTTGAGGTTGTGCTAGCTGCATTAGGTGCTTGCCAAGCGATAGTCGCGCGCGTGTATGCGAAGAAGTTCAAAATTGAGTTTGATCATTTGTGGGGTGAGCTTGAAGGTGACTTGGATACGGATGGATTTATCATTTTTGGCCAGAAGACCCCCACTTCAAGGAGTTTACGAGTAAGTGGGGGATGAATGGCTACTTTCTTTTAAAAAAACAGAACGTACGATCTTGTTTCGTGGTATAATATGGTTAGAGCGTGAGGTGAAAAATATGGTTGTAAAGAAAGCCTATAAATTTCGTATCTACCCAACAAAGTCACAAATAGATCTCATCAATAAAACCATTGGATGTGCGCGTTTCGTGTTTAACTTCTTCCTTGCGAAGCAAAAACAGAAAGATGCCTATTGGTACATCGTGGAAGAAATGAAGCAATCGGGGCAGCTCCATACAAATGCTTGGAAAGGTGAATTCTTTAATAAATACGACTCGGTAAAAGGGGTTCGTTTGTTAAAGAAACAGTACCCATTTCTAAAAGAAGTTGATAGTATTTCTCTCCAAAAATCCGTAGAAAACTTAAGTGATGCGTATGCTCGCTACTACAAAAAACAAGCCAATGCGCCTCGGTTTAAGTCAAAGAAGAACAAGGTTCAGTCGTACACCACAAAACAGACCAATGGGAACATCATGGTTTTGGAACGTTATATCAAGTTACCAAAACTAGGACTAGTTCGTTTTACGAAAAGTCGTGAAGTGAACGGTCGTATTACGAATGCGACGATTCGGCGCAGTCCAAGCGGTAAATACTTCATTAGTATTTTAGTAGAAACAAAGGTCGAAAAACTTCCTGAAACCCATTCATCTGTCGGTGTCGATGTCGGTCTCAGAGATTTTGCGACTCTTTCGGATGGTACTGTCTATCAAAATCCGAGGTGGTTTCATTTTCTTGAACAAAAGTTAGTAAGGGCTCAACAAATTCTTTCCAGACGAACGATCGGTTCATCCAACTGGTACAAACAACGAAAAAAGGTCGCTCTGATTCATGAAAAGATTACGAACGCTCGTACAGACTTCTTACACAAACTTTCAACTAATCTTGTCAAAAACCACGACATCATTGGGATGGAAGATCTTTCGGTTCAAAACATGGCAAAGAATAAGAACCTTGCCAAGGCCATTAGTGAAGCTTCTTGGTATCGATTTCGTCAAATGCTTGAATACAAAGCAAGGTGGTATGGCAAACAAGTAGTAGTAGTCGCTAAAAACTTCCCAAGTAGTCAGCTGTGTTCGTGTTGTGGCTACAAGAATAAAGACGTGAAACATCTAGCGTTACGTGAATGGGAATGTCCTTCATGTAAGAGCTATCACCAAAGAGATGTAAACGCAGGAATGAATCTTCGTAATGAAGCATTACGATTAACTGTCGGGACGACAGGGATCGCCTAATCAACTAGATACCATTAGGTATCTTTACTTAGGAAGCCCCCACTTCAAATTTTCGTTAGAAAACTAAGTGGAGGGTAGTTCACGAATATATCAGATGTTCGAAGAGGATTTTCGGAAATTCGCTACAACATCCATATTCAAACAGATGCGCCGAGGGAAAAGGTGTCTGAATTTGTTAGATTTATTGAAAAAACCTGTCCGGTAGGGGATACAATTGCAAATCCAGTGACATTAAAATTAAACGAGATTGTCATAGAAGGAAAAGAAGTAGAAGTTTAAATTAATAAGCGAAAAGATAGAAAGTCCTAACTAACAGTACGTACTGGTAGTTAGGGCTTTCTTTTGTGAAGGCAGCCTTTAGAAAAGACCGTTTAAAAAAGAAAGGAATCGGAAGAAATAGACCTTATTCTAGAGCATTAATAAAGATTTTATAGTTAATTATCGCTTATTCCTTTGTATCCCAAAATACCCTGAAATATCAGCTAGTATGCCTTTTCACTTTATTTTCGAATTATGTTTTAATTAAATAAGAAACTGTACGTACAGAATAAACTGTACAACGGGTATTAAAAAAACGAAAGGAAGTGTTATGGTATGGATAAAAGTGACAGGTCGATTTTCAAAATTTCTGTTAGTATTGCCGTTGTCTTTGTTTTAATTGGGATCCTGATCCCTAATCAATTAGGTGAAGCGATGGTTGTAGCACAAGGGTTTATGCTAGAGTCCTTTGGCTGGTTTTATCAACTAGTCGCAACATTTTTCCTTGGATTTGCTATCTTTATGATCTTTAGTAAATATGGAAAAATGAAGCTAGGAAAGGATGATTCCAAACCTGAATATAGTCGTCCAACTTGGTTTGCGATGTTATTTTCTGCCGGGATGGGAATAGGACTACTTTTTTATGGAGTTTCAGAACCAATTTCTCATTTTGTCTCGCCACCAATGGGAGAGGGAGGAACCGAACAGTCTGCAATTATCGGGATGCGTTACACTTGGCTTCATTGGGGGTTACATGCATGGGCGATTTATGCAATTGTCGCGTTAGCTCTTGCCTATCAAAAGTTTAGAAAAGATGCTCCAGGCCTAATGAGCGCAACGCTCTATCCTGTGCTTGGTGAAAAGGTGAAAGGTCCAATCGGTCGAACAGTTGATGTTGTTGCCGTTTTTGCCACTTTATTTGGAGTTGCGGCCTCTTTAGGGCTTGGCTCACAACAAATAAATGCTGGCCTTGAATACTTAATCGGTATTCCAAATAACTTCGTGGTACAAATGATCATCATGGGTATCATTACAGTTCTTTTCATCATCTCAGCAAACACAGGTATTTCACGAGGTATTAAGTATTTAAGTAATATAAACATGTCATTAGCGACATTACTATTATTTGCAATGCTAATTCTTGGTCCTACATTGTTTCTACTTAACATGTTTACAACAAGTTTAGGTAGCTATATACAAAATGTAGCGTTAATGGGCTTACGATTATCTCCTTTTGATGGAAATGAAGCGTCCTTTACTCAAGGCTGGACTGTATTTTATTGGGCTTGGTGGATTTCGTGGACCCCATTTGTCGGAATGTTCATTGCACGAGTTTCTAAGGGTAGAACGATCCGTGAGTTCACAATAGCAGTTTTACTCGTGCCAACGGTAGTTTGTGGTCTCTGGTTTACGATTTTTGGTGGAACAGGAATATATCTAGAATTAATTCAAGGTGTAAATGTATCAGGTCAAGGACTTGAGACGGCCTTGTTCTATGTTTATCAGCATTTACCATTTGGGATTATTCTTTCTATTTTGACGGTTGCTTTAATTACAACGTTCTTTGTTACATCGGCGGATTCAGCAACGTTTGTGTTAGGGATGCTGACGACTGGTGGGAATTTAAACCCATCTAATCGAGTAAAAGTAACGTGGGGACTTATTCTTGTTGCTTCTACATTGGTCCTTCTGGCTTCAGGTGGTCTGGTTGGATTACAAACAGCGATTATTGTTAGTGCTCTACCTCTAACACTTATTGTTTTAGTCATGTGCTATGGATTAGTCAAAGCACTTAATCAAGACTTAAAAGAGACGAAGAATGAGATTGCTATAAAAAAAGAGAAAAAGTTAGCTGGAAAATCTGCCAGTTAACCTGTAAAAATATAAATAATCAAAAACTAACAATAGTGTTAGTATTAGTTAGTTCAGGCTGTCGAGAAACTCTCGACAGCCTGATTTTATCACAAAGCTCTTTTCGGAAACTTACTTTGTTGTTATTTAATAGCTTAATGTGTTGGATCAGATAGCTTGCCTTACTTAGCCGAAGGGCAAGTTAGAAAAGATCCCCGCCAAACACGGTGTAATTCCCTATGCTGAATTATTTAAAACAACAATCTATGCGAAAACACCCTTATCAAATTACCATTTGCATTATGACCGTAGCCAAGCAAAGCTTGGCTCTTCACGGATAGCGTGAAGTTCGTAAACTGCAAATGTTTAAATACATTATTGATTAATAGTCATAATGTTTACGAAAAGCTCCTTTGGTAAAGCTAGATAACAGTAACTTTTGGCTGAGAGGAGGGAATGTATGGGGAAGAAATTACTTTTAAAAATAAAGGAAAGTGTTTGGATTATTCCTAGTATCTATTGTGTCATCTCGTTCTTTATTGCTATTTTAATTGTCTATGTAGATAGCTCGTTACATGAGTATGTCCATAAATACCTTCCGGACTTTTTAATGACGAGTGTAGATTTAGCACAAACCACACTTGGAACAATCGCTGGAGCTTTATTAACGATGACCACAATCACTTTTTCAACGATTATGGTTGTATTAACGACCTATACATCCCAGTTTTCTCCGAGAACATTAAAGGATTTTCTTACGGATGCTTCAACAATGAGAGTATTGGGAGTATTCTTAGGGGGATTTATCTATTCAATTGTTTCCTTACTATTTATGAGGAATACAACCATTGACCACGAAGTCATTTCTGCAACTGTAGGTGTACTAGTTGCATTTGTTTGTATCGCTTTTTTTGCTTATTTCATACATAACGTGGCAACCTCAATCCAAGTTAATAATTTAATAAACAAATTAGCAGTTGATACGTTACAAACAATTAAAGATGATAGGAAAGTGTTGAAAAATTGTACAATGGACGAGGTTGATAAGCAACCTCAAATCCCAACAGAATATTCTCAAAAACAAGAAATGACAGGTGAGCAATTTGGGTATATTCAACTTATTGATTACCAAGGTCTTTATGAACTGGCTAAAGAAAAAAACTATTTGATTGAAGTCAACCAATATATAGGACATTATATAACTAGTGAAAGTAAGCTTTTAACCATCTATCATCATGGAAAAAATGTTAAGTTTAAGATTAATGACTATTTAACCATAGGAGATGATCGAACTTCACTTCAGGACGTTGAATTTAATTTGATAAAAATGGTTGAAATTGCGCTAAGGGCCATTTCACCGGGAATAAATGATCCGAATACGGCGATTGATTGTATTCGTTTTTTACGAGTTCCTTTACTAGAGGCCTTGAGTGGGCGTGGCAGGTTTAGCGTCTATTACGATAACGAAAAAAAGCTACGTTTAATAAAGAGAAAAGAGAGTCCTGAGCAATTACTATATACGACGTTTTATCAGCTTAGTCATTATGGTAGAGAAGATATATCAATTCTCTTAGCAATCCTAGATACACTCATTCATATTGCTAAAAATAGTAGTGACAACATCAAACATGAAATTAAAACATTTGCAATCTACGTGATTCGAAAATTTGAAAAAGAACGATTAGAGGAATTAGATCGCAAACAATTAAAGCATAAGCAAACAGAGTTAGAAACCTTTGTGGGTCCAATAGTATTATCTCCGTGAACTAAGAGTTGTTTTTTGGGTGTATTTAAACTAGAAATGAGCAATTAGAAGCAAAGTAATATTGTTTCTAACTGCTCATTTTTTTACGTTGAGCGTTGTGATCCAAGCGATTTTTCCGAGAAATGAAATGTTAATGTTAGTTAATTCAAAACCACTTCAATGTCACTAATTGTTAATGAATGGTTGGCTTTTTGCCTCTAAATAGCTATAAAGAGCCATTTACGCAAATGACGAATTGTATGTACGATAAAGGGGATCATAAAGGAATTTGTAGTTGCAGAAGTAATGAAAATAACCGAAAAAGGATGTGAGAAGCATTGAGAAAAATTCATCTCTTGTTACTAATAATAATTGGATTAAATATTCATGTCAGTACAGTAACTGCTTCGACTTATGATAATAATTCACCAGAAGTCAAAGAAATTGCTGAACAGTTTTCTATGCAAGGGCATGCTGATCATGATATTTCAACGTGTCAAACGATGCAAATGTACTATCAAGAAATAGTCGAATTATTAAACGAAGGTCAAAAAAAAGAGGAAATTATTGATTATTATTATAGTATGTATGGTGAAGAAGGAATGAGAGTGCCGAAAAAATCAGGATTCAGCCTATTGGCATGGACGACACCTTTCGTCGTTTTAGGTGTAGCGGGAGTAGGTTTGTTTATAGGCGTAAATAGAATGACTAATAGATTTAGTCAAAATAATGATCATGAAAATGTAAGTGAACGAGAAATGGTAGAATCAGAAATAACGAAAGCAATGATAGATGAAGAACGCAAGAAGTTCTTCTAAGATAGGGGGATAACTAATGAAAAAGACTCAATGTTCACTTTTCATTTTATTAATTCCTTTCGTAGTTTTAATCCTAGGGTTAGCAGCTTGTAGCAGCTCATCTGAAACTAGAGCTATTAGTGAGCTACCGGAGAAAAGTAGTGAGGAAATAGAAGAAAATCTGGATATGATTTCTGCTGAAGATTTTATTGAAGCAATACAACTGAATTCTCTTTTCCTATTAGATATTCGTTACGCCAATGATTTTCTTGAGTCTCATTTGGAGAGATCAGTAAACATACCTTTTTCTGAAGTGGCAGAGAGATATGATGAACTGCCTTTCGATCAGGAAATTGCGATTATCTGCTACGGAGGAAGTACTTCTATACAGATAGCAGAAGAACTTAGAGACGCGGGCTTCCATCCAGTTGTTGTAACTGGTGGATATAAAGCTATTGAAGAAGTGAGTAGCGAAAATTAAGGTCGCTTTAGACGTATATATGGAATAAATAAAGGGCTGGCACCTTGCGATGGTGTCAGCCCTTTACTATGTAGTCTTACATGTTCATTTCACCGTTGTCATAATTCAGTTGCCAAATAGTCCCGAATTTATCCGTTACTTGTCCATAGCATTTGCTCCAGAACGTTTCTTGTAATTCCATGCCAACAGTACCACCGCTTTTTAGTTTATCAAAGGCATTCTTAATTTCATCCATGTTCTTACTTACGATGGCTAAGCTAATATTGTTTCCAACCTGATAGGACATACCAGGGAAAACATCAGAAAACATGACATTACTGCCGCTAATCGTAAGTCTTGTATGCATGACCAAGTTTTTTGCTTCTTCAGGCAATGGAAATTCTGGGTTAGGTGGTGTTTCTCCAAACGTCATAATTAGTGGTTTTTCTGTACCAAATACATCTGCGTAAAACTCCACTGCTTCACGGCAGTTTCCATTAAAATTTAGGTAAACATCAACAGCCATTACTTTCACTCCATCCAATTCAATTAGTAAGAACGATTAAAGTTTAACAAACAGTCTTGTAAAAAACAAATTACACTTGTGCTGGAATCGTAAGAGTAAAAGTTGTCCCAACTCCTTTTTCACTTTCTACATCAATTTTTGCGTTGAGCTTATTGATTGTGTTATAAACCATAAGCATTCCTAGCCCAGTGCCTTCAGCCTTAGTAGAGTAATAGGGCTTTCCTAAACGTGAGATTTCTTCTTGAGTCATTCCAATTCCAGTATCGCTAATTTTAATGATAATGTTGTTTCTTTTTGATAAAACATCAACACGTAAGGTGCCACCTAGGTCTTTCATTGCCTCAATTCCATTTTTGTATAAATTAAGTAAACACTGTTGGAATTGGTTTCTATCAAGCTTTTTAAAAAGCGTATTACTGAAATTAAATTCTAAACTGACTTCGTGCAAATTTGCATAGGGAGTAATAATATTTTTTACATAAATGGTTTCCTCTTCTAAGTTGGAAGATACCATATTAACTGATTGTGGCTTACCAAAAGCGAGGAAATCACTGACAATTTTTTCGGCACGGTTTAACTCTCTTAACGATAAATCAATGTACCACTTTTCCTCGGATGTTAAGGACGTTGATTTGTTGAGAAGTTGTAAGAAACCACTGGTAACGGTTAAAGGATTCCTTATTTCATGAGAAACACTAGCAGATAAATCATTGATGATATTCATTTGTTCTAACTGAATTAACTCTTCCCGTTTTTTCATGTTATGATAGATTTTCTCTACTAGGATCATGATAAAAACAATACAAATAACGTAGATTGATAAAGAGTTAATGGATATAATCCAAAACTCTCGATTTAGTGTTTCATAATACATGGTTAATGTTGAAAGATAGAATATGATGATCCCACCTGCAACCATTGCTGCGCACCAAACCTTCTTGGTCGAGCTCAATTTAACGAATTTCTTATGTAATAGTGGCACTAAAATAAAGAAAAGAATTGATAATAAGATCGATTGAATAGTTCCATTCCCACCTACAATAATACGGTAACCAATGACTACTAAAATCAATGGGAAGCCAAGCTTATATCCCCCATAAAGTGAGGCAATGATAAAAGGGAAATAACGTAGATCAAACGTAAACCCTAATTCAAGTCTAATTGGGTAGCTCATACAAAGGATGGTTGTGATAGCTCCAAGTAGTATCAGAAACTTTGTATTATAAAAAGTAGTTTTGTTTTCAAGGAAAATTAAATAGATTAGTACCGGTAGAAGTAGAATAAGGAAGTTTATGAGTAAGGTTTCAGTCAAAAGGAACACCTCTCTTGCAATTGAATTAAGTTGAGAACACTGCTAGTTTTCTTAATATTACTACAAATGACCTATTCTTGTTACAAAAAATTATAAATTTTGACAAAAAAATCACTTTACAAATTATGCTATCAACCACCAAGCTACGATGGATAAAAACAAAATCCTCTTTTGTTTGTCCAAAGGACCAAAGTAGGGATTTGTTATTTGTCCTAACATGTCATTTTTGGTTAGACACACCGTGGGTAATTAGAACTAATATATTTTGCGAGCAAAACGAAGTGTTTAAGACTTTGTCGATGATTGTTGGAAGAATTCAATATTATAAATATAGAAATAATATAAACTTTTAATTATCAGACAATTCTTATTTTTTGAGTTATAAAGTAACGTCTGATTTCAGGAAATCGTCGTCTCGGGGGTGAACGAGTAAAAAATTGTTGATTGGGATGTTTTTTGCAAGTAAAAGGGTAGAGTGTTTTGATCTTAAAAATTAAACAATAGGAAGGGAAATGTTGAATGAGGGGAAAGAAATTTAGAAAAGTCTTTAATAGTTTATTAATATTTACAATCATTTTCACAATGCTATTCCCAGCGTATGGATTTGCTACAAATGAAGGGCCCTCGTTAAAAGATCAGTTAAGCAATGAAGCACTATCCCAAATGAAGGACATAATTGCACAACAAAAAGCAGCATTAAGTGCAGACCCTGTATTACATCCTGATTTACAAAATCTTACAGGCGATGAAGAAATATCAGTCATTGTTCAGTTATCGGAAGCTCCAGTGGCTTTGGAAAAAGGTAAAAGCAAGATTGCTGGTAAAGGATTTTCAAAAGCAGATGAAAAGAGAGTCAAGGATAAAGTAAAGGCTCAACACGATAAATTTGAAAATGAACTAGGGAAAAAAGGACTAAAGGCAAAAAAAGGCTTTACTTACAGCAATGCCATCAATGGTATGGCACTAACCATCAAAGCTAGCGAAGTAGAGAAATTACTAGAATTAGAAGGTGTACTTTTAGTTGAACCAGATTTAGAGGTAGTTGCGCTTTCTAACCCTACTGCGAGTGGCGAAGCAGGAACTAAACAATACATTGAAAGTGTGACTCACTTAGATGTACCTGCCGTTTGGGATTTAGGCTATGAAGGGCAAAAAGTCAAAGTAGCGGTTTTAGATACTGGTATTGACTATCACCATCCAGATTTTGAAGGTGTATATAAGGGTGGATTCAACTTTGTTCCTCATACAATCGGGGGTTCAAGTGGATATGCACGAGCAAGAGATTTTGATGATCCATATGAAACATCTCCGTTAGATCGACCATCAAATAGAGCTGAATTTAACTCTAATGGGAGCTCGTTCTACACAACACATGGAACTCATGTAGCTGGAACGATTGCTGCACAAGGGAAAAATCCTTACGGAATGATTGGACTTGCTCCAAAAATAGAGTTATATGCATATAGAGTACTAGGTGCATATGGTAGTGGAGCGACTTCTGGAATTATTGCCGGTATCGATAAGTCTGTTGAAGAAGGCATGGACATTATTAATCTATCACTTGGTGGAAGTAGCAATAGCCAAACCGCTTCTGACGCTATAGCGATTAACAATGCTGCACTTGCTGGTGTAACAGCGGTAATTGCAACAGGTAACAGTGGTTCTGGTCGAGGTACAATTGGGAATCCTGCAACAGCGGCATTTGCAATCTCAGTTGGGAATACGACCGTTCCTGAAGATGTGATTAAAGCTCAAGGGACAACCGTTGTTGGTACATCTAATGTTACTAGTAACTTAAACCTGATGGGGTGGAAGTTTGGAGAAAAAGCTGAAGATGTTCTTCAAGGTACTTTAGACCTAGTTGCCATTGGCGGTTGGGGTGAACCAAAAGATTATGTCGGCAAAGATGTTGAAGGAAAAATAGCAGTAGTAACTCGTGGGCAAACACCTTTTGTAGATAAAATTGCTGCGGCTAAAGCAGAAGGTGCTATAGGAATTATTATTTATAATAATGCAGCAGGACATATTAATATCGGACTTGGTGATTCGTTTGACTTCATTCCGGCATTTGATATGACGCGTGAAGAAGGGTTAGCATTAGTAAGTGCTCTGAACGGTAATGGGGGCCAAGGCCAAGTAAGTTTCGATAATTATACTTATACGAAAACATCTGGTGATGAGGTTAACAACTCAAGCTCACGTGGACCGGCAAATCCTGTATTTGATATTAAACCAGATGTCACAGCTCCTGGAACAAATATTTTATCAACAGTTCCATCATATGGTAAAGACTATCCAGATGCAGATTATTCAAAGGCATTCGATCGCTACACAGGAACAAGTATGGCGACTCCACACGTTGCTGGTATCGCTGCATTACTTAAATCACAGCATCCAGAATGGACACCATTTGATCTGAAAGTAGCAATCTCGAATACTGCTAAACAATTAGATACAGCAAGGTTCGATGTGTTTGCCCAAGGACCTGGACGTGTTCAACCGCTAAAAGCAGCAACAACAGAAGCGTTAGCCTACGCATATGATAAGACAACATTCTCAAACAGAACGTATGATAATGTCAAAGGAACAATTACGTTTGGAAATGTTCCGACAGGTTCAGCGACGACTGTTACAAGAGATGTAGTTTTGAAGAATCTATCTGGTAATGTAAGTGATTATAATGTCTCGGTTCAGGTGACAAAGGCGGCATCTGGTTCACTAGCTAGTACTAACGTCACAGTTGACCAGTCTAGCTTTACCTTAGCAGATGAAAAAACATTAAAAGTGACATTAAATATTCCTGCAGGTAGTGGTTCAAATGGAAATGAAATCTTAGGTTATGTCCACATCACAAACGGGACAACGAACTTAATTCTTCCATTTGCAGCGAATTTTGCTCCACCAACAGGACTTAAGAGCTTAACGTTAGATCACTACGACATTTCACCAAACGGTGATGGACTGTTAGATAGTACAATAATTCGCTATGATTTCTGGACTGCTCAACGAAGAACGTACATTGAGCTCTGGGATGCGTCTAACCCCGATGGTGGATTATATGGAGACGGCTATATCGGCTGGCTAGTAAATCAAGCTTCAACATCAGTTGGACCAAAAACGTATAATTTTAATGGAATGTATACGCCGTGGGGCTCTTCAACACAGCAAAAGGTACCTGAGGGTGTTTACACAGTTGATATCACTACATTAAACCTTCTAGGAACAGCAATCGTTGCCTTTGGTTGGACTGGGCCGGTTTATGTTAAGTACTCTGCTCCAGAAATCTTTACCGATGAAGAATATAGAATGAGTGGCACAAGCTATAACTTTGCTGGCTCTATTACTGACAAGTACATCGATTTTGCCCCAACAGTCAGAAATGTCTTTGGTTTAGACTATGATGTAAATGATAAGCTAACGGCTAGCTATGACCTTACAAATAGTGAAGGTGATTTTGTAGGGAACTTCCCTATTACTTTAAATCAAGATGGGACATTCGAAGCTTCTGTTGACGAGTTATCCCTAGGGGACAATACGGTAAAATTAATTGTTGTTGATGAAGCGCAAAACCGTGCTGAAAAAGAAATTACTATTACAAGATTAGATACAGATGCACCGGTAACGAATGCTTCTGTTGACGGTCAAGAAGGTACAAATGGATGGTACACTGCTGATGTAACGGTTACCCTTACTGCAACAGATGATGAGTCTGATATCAGTGAAACTATGTACCGAGTAAACGAAGGCGAATGGCAGACATATTCGAGTGCCTTTGAGGTGACAGAAGAAGGAACGAACAAAATTGAGTTTTATAGTGTGGATAGTGCTGGTAACGAAGAAGATATTCAATCATTAGAGGTGAGAGTTGATAAAACTGCACCTACGTTAGCTGTTACCGTAGATAAATCAATATTTAACGTACCAAACAACAAGCTAGAAGATATAAAAGTGACACTAGTTGAAAATGATTCTGTATCTGGAATTGCCACTGTACATCTTACATCGATTACAGTGAATGAGTCTTACGGAAATGAAGATGTCCAAGGGGCAGAATTTGATACAAGGGATACAGAATTCAGTGTACGAACATCTAGAAATGGTAATGGTAAAGGTAGGGTTTATACGGTTACCTATGTAGCCACTGACAATGCTGGAAATACTGTTGAAGCTACAGCGACAATTACAGTTGCTCATGACCAAAGGGAAAATAATGGGAAATAGAACTGACAATTAAAGACCTAGTTAATCAAAGAACCTCACTGCTTTTGGTAGTGAGGTTCTTTCTATAGTTTTGTATGGAAAGCTATTTGATATAAAATTTTAACTATTCAACCCAGCCTTTTTCATATGCGTACCTTGTAATTTGAACGCGATTTTCTAAATGGAGCTTGTGCATGATGTTTTTTAGATGGTTTTTTACGGTGTGTTCTGAAATAGAGAGATCTACTGAGATTTGTTTATTTGTATGTCCTTTGGCTACTAGCTCAAGAACTTCTTGTTCTCGTTTAGACAAGGGGTTTTTCGTCATTTGTTTTTCTTTTTGAGAAGTAAACTCCTGAAGTAGTTTGAATGCAAGCTCTTCTGACATTGGAATTTCATCATCTGCAATCGCTTGTAAATATTCATACCAAGCAGTGGGATTGATATTTTTTAGTAAATATCCTTGGGCCCCTTTTTTTATCGCTTCAAAAAGATTAGTGACCTCATCAGAAACAGTAACAATGATCACTTTGATATATGGGTACTTTGTTTTGATAATTTTCGTAGCTGAAAGCCCGTCCATATGTGGCATGTTAATATCCATCAAGATAATATCAGGCATCAGCTCCTCAGTTAAAAAAATCGCTTCTTCTCCGTTTGTTGCCTCACCGACGATCACAAAGTTTTCGTAGGAACCGACAATCTCTCGGATTGCTTCTCTTGCATGGTCATGGTCATCAACAATTATTACGCGAAATGGTTGTTTCATCATAATTCCCCTTTCGGATAATCACTTGTGTTTTTTCATCGTTTCGTTCGAGTGAAAAGTTCCACCCCATCGAATTTGTACGGTCTTTCATGATCTCTAAACCGTACCCTTTTGCTGAGCTTTTTCCATTTCTAATATATAAGCCATCGTCTTCAATTTTACAAATCCAGCCATTTGGTAGTGTCCTTGCTGAGATCCAGACATTTTCACACTTTGCATGTTTTCTTATGTTCATTAATGCCTCTTTTATACAAGCGTAAAGCTCAATCTTTTCTTTTGCTGAAAAGATTGATTCGTCGATCTCCCAATTAACATTAACAGTTTTTTTACTTTCTTCTTTGAAATTTGCGATTAATGTATTTAATGATGATCTCCAGTGAAAGGACTCCTCATGTGTTGCATTTCGTAAATTAAAGATAGCTTGTCTAACATCTGTATGAATGTGTTGTATCGTCTTTTTTATCTTTTGATAAACCTCATTATCGTTAAGCTGTGGTTCTTTTAATTCTAGTTGATTGAATTTTACTGAAACAAGAAAAAGTGACTGAGCAATTCCATCATGTAATTCACGGGACAGCTTTTCTCTTTCTTCTAAAATTGACTTCTGTGCTTTTTCTTTTTCTAAGTCTTCCTTCATTTCTTCAAAATGTTAAACAACCTTAGGAGGAAAACCATAGTTACTAAAAATACAATGATAGGTGCTAAAAGATTTCCAAGTTCCATTGATAGGTAAGGAAGTAAAAATTCGTGACGGACATATTCCCATAGGCCAATGATAATGGTAGGGATTAATAATATTAGCCATTTTATCTGTTTGTAGGACATGTGTATTCTCCTTTAGATTGATGCTCTATTTTCAGAACGTCTAGAGTTTATATGACCCTAAAGAGCCATTTACAAAATTAATTCATTTTATGTACGATAACATGGATTGGTGGTGTAATGATTATGTTTTATTCATGGAAGATTTATTTAATCTTTTGCTTATTATTTAGTAGCTTCTATTTATGTTTTTCTGGTTCTTCTTCTGCTCATGGGACGATACAGGATTTGATTGACCAAGCTGAGCACGGGGAGGAGATTATTCTTCCAGAAGGAATATATGAAGAAGTCATTACTATTACGAAATCGTTAAAGATTATTGGTGAAGGCGCAATTATAAAAAATACAGCGGATAAGGTGGCCATTCATATCCAGTCCGACGAAGTATCTTTAACGGGATTAACGGTTTTTCAACTAAATAAGCAGACTGAACATCCAGCGATCCTCATCGAAGGAACCGACAATACTCTTAGTAATTTAAAAATAAGTAGTCAATCGACAGGTGTTCAATTAAATAATTCTATTCGAAATACGATAGAAGGTCTACACATTGAACGAGAACAGCCACTTGATTTGGCGCAAACGAATATGGGAAATCGCCAAGGAAATGGGATTGATCTATTTTTTTCAAATGAAAATGTACTTAAAGGCAATACAATGGTTAATCAATTAGATGGAATATATGTAGAAAGTAGTTCGGGAAATATTATTGAAAATAATCATGTAATTAGATCGCGTTACGGCTATCATTTAATGTTTGCTGAAAGTACAACAATGCAGAACAATTATGCAAGTCTAAACATTACTGGTGCAATGATTATGGGGTCATCTAACCTTACGATAACAAATAATACCTTTACTAGGCAATCTTATCATGTACATTCCCAAGGACTCCTTCTCTACGATGTTCATGATTCGACTGTAAGTAAGAATTTCCTATCTGAAAATCTAATCGGTCTTTACATTGAGCGATCAAGTCAGAATTTTATACAGGAAAATCAGATCTCTGCTAACTTTGTTGGAATCCAGTTAAAAAGAGTGTCTAATCATGATATATTCCATAATGATTTCAACACGAATGTCATTCAAGCAAGAGTGACAGACAGTGACATGAATGATGTAAGAGAAAATTATTGGGATAGTCATACAGGTCTTGATTTTACGGGGGATGGGAAGAGTGAAATTCAGTTTCAGTCGGATCCGATCTTCCTTTCCTTAGTTGAGCGAAAACCATCATTTCAAGTTTTAGCTCAATCACCTGGTTTATTATTTTTGAATTTATTATTTGATATGAATGAAGAAGCCATTTTAAAGGATACTGCGCCACTTCTTAAGCCTAATTTAGAAACAGTCATGGATGATAAAAAATCATTCGAAGATCTCTTTATTTATCTGGGGTTAATGTTGGGATCAGTCGCAATTATTTTAGGAGGTAGAAGAAAATGAAGAATAGTTTGATTACATTAGTGTTAATGGTACTTTTAACAGGAATCGTCGCATGCGGTACAAAAGATGCTGTTTATCCAGCTGCAAATGTCCAAGGTGGAGTGGATCGTTGCGAACACTGTAATATGTTAGTACCTGATGATTTAAATGCTACTCAGTTAATTTTAGCGGATGGCCGTTCGTTAATGTTTGATGATATCGGTTGTATGGTTGAGTGGGTAAATGATCATGGAATGGACGATGTAAATGTTCGTTATGTAAGAGACTACCATAGTGAAGATTGGATTGTGATGGAGGAAGCTACATTTGTTTATCATAAAGAATTTCGAACTCCTATGGCCTACGGAGTTTACTCGTTTTCTTCAAAAGTCGATGCTGAAGCATTTGTAGTCGAACAAGGCATGGGAGAAATTATTTCTTACCCAGAGCTTGAAGGTCATACTTGGGAAAGAGATATGGAAATGATGAAGAAAATGAAAGAAGAAATGGGCAAGCACCATCATGGTGACGCCGGAGATAATGAAGAAGCTGAAGAAGAAACAAAGTCAGGACATGGCCATTAATTAATTGAATTAGGTATTGAAAGTTCACTTTTAGGAGAGGAATGATGTTCCTATTTCTTTTGAGGGTGAACTTTCATTTGTCACTGAATGCCGTTTTATTTGTAGGCGCTTTCTGATACTAAAGGAGTTGGCTGGGTTGAATATCATTACGATAGCAAGAAAAGAGATTAAACTAGGTTTTCGAAATCCATGGTCCTATACATTCCTAATTACTTTTTCGTTATTTTCATTAGCACTGTTATTCATTCATGCTGATGCGCAAGCGGGCATTGGGAAGTATACAACAATGACAGGTACAATGATGAATTTATTGCTTTATTTTTTGCCGTTAATGACACTCATGTTGGGGTCTTTCTCCGTTACAACTGAAAAGGAAGATGGTAATTGGCAACTGCTGTTGTCCTATCCACTATCAAGCTCCCATTGGCTAATTGGAAAATATATCGGTATCTATATTGTCATTACTGCGATTGTTTCATTTGGATTTGGACTAGCCGGTATAGTGGGGATGTTTTTTGGAGCCAAACTTCCAAGCGGGACAGGTCTCTTTTTACTGACCTTTTCGTTATTGCTCTCTTTTATTTTCCTAGCATTAGCCATTTTTATAGGTACTGTTTCTAAAAACCGTTGGCAAGCGCTCACGGCTAGCGTTAGTATCTGGATTTTTTTGGTTTTAGCATGGCCAATTATGATGATCTCAACGCTAAGTTCACTGAACTATCAAGTATTAAAGTCAACCATTGAAATTGTTACATTGTTAAACCCTGCTGAATTTACAAGGATTTATATGATCATAAAACTAGGCGGTGGTGCGGTATTCGGTCCGGAATACATTCATTGGGTTGGTTGGGCTGGCTCTAGCCTAGGTACGGCGTATTTCATTGTTCTATGTATCGTATGGGTCTATTTTTTGATGACGACTGCCATTTATATCATTGAGCGGGGGAGAAGACATGGATAATCAAGTTCTGTTAAAAATTGAAAATGTCAGTAAAGTTTATGCAGATAACCAAGTCGTCTCGCCTTTCGATTTTTCAATGAATAAGCCCGAAGTTATCGCTCTGTGTGGTGGCAATGGTGCAGGGAAAAGTACAATTATTAAAATGGTAACAGGACAAACACGAGCAACAACCGGTAAGATAACAATAAATGGAGTAGATTGGCACAAAAATCGAATGGCATATGCAAAACAAATAGGTTACATGCCAGATGATTTTCATCTTCAACAACCATTGTCAGTTATTGAATTTATTAGTTTCTTTGCTTCATTGAAAAAAGCCGATAAACATGTTACAGAGACACTGGCTAAAGTTGGACTGTTAGAAAAAAAAGATCAACTTATTTCAAAGCTATCAAAAGGGATGAGGCAACGCCTATTATTAGCTCAAGCCCTTGTATCAAAACCAAAACTTATCTTACTTGATGAGCCAACAAATGGTTTAGATCCTCAATGGGTAAAAACATTTATAGAAATTCTTTTGGATTTAAAGAAAAATGGACAAGGGATTCTTTTTTCGACTCATAATCTTGCAGTTGCTGAAGAGGTAGCTGATCAGGTCATTTTCTTGAAAAACGGGATAATTAAAGAAAGAATTCATTTTGAGGAAAACGTACCGAGAGATTTGTCGCAATATTATAAGGAAGTATTTGCTTAACTGTAAAAAATAAAAGAGCGATAAGACAGTTGAAATGTATTATCGCTCTTTTCCTTTTATTGAGTAGGGACTATGAAGCCGTAGCTTTCCATGATGGGTTTACCGATTGGTCCCAAAATAAAATTGATAAAGTCCAGAGCAGCTTGTTCTTGGTTAGTTCGATTAATGACGGCAATAGATTGTTCAAGTGGAGCATGCAAATCTTCATCAATTAAGTGAAAATTTACTTTTTCTTTATTATAAAGGGACAAAGCGACTATCCCTGCTTCTACATTCCCTGTTTCAATAAAGGTAAGGGTTTCAGAAATGTTCTTGCCATAAACGAGCTTTTCTTCAATTTGCTCCCAAAGTCCAAGAGTCTCTAATGCTTGCTTGGCAGCTAATCCATAAGGAGCGTGGTCAGGATTGGCGATAGCAATCTTTATCACTTCTGGTTTTGCCAAGTCTTCCAATGTTTCAATATTAAGTGGGCTGTCAAGTAAGGTTGTGAGACCAATTCTACCAAAGGCATAAGTCATTTGAGTTTCTGGATTAACCAAACCCTTCTCGCGTAAGTTGTCAACAAATGAAATATTCGCAGCTGCAAATACATCAAAAGGGGCACCATGTTCAATTTGATCAGCAAGCTGGCCAGTAGAACCAAAAGAAAACGTTATCTTTATTCCGGTTTCCTGCTCGAAGATTTCTCCAACTTCCGTAAAAGCCAAAGATAAGTCAGAAGCAGCAGCAACCGTGATTTCTATTTCTTCACTTTTAGGGCCGCAACCACTAATAATAGAAAAAAACAAAGTAATCAAAATAAAAAAGCGTAGTGTTCGTCCCATGAAAATTCTCCTCGTTCATAATTATTAGGCTAACTTTCATTATATCTGTCTTGTCCTCATATCACAATAATTGAAGGAATAGGATACATGACTACTGGAGGGAAGGGACTTTATGAGTCAGAGAAGTGAGCTGTCACAATCTGTTCGCAGGCTGGTAACAATTTCGTCAAACTTTGCTCAGTTATTCACAAAAGTGTGTCGTATAATGAAAGTAAGTTAAGTTAGCAATCACTAACTAACAAAAATCAAAGGAGTGAAGGACTTATGTTTATGAATTTTTTAAGAAATAATGTATATGCATCAGGAATTTTAACTGTTTTAAGAGTATATCTTGGTTGGAAGTGGTTAACTGGAGGTTGGGGTAAGATTACAGGTGAACCTTTCAATGCAGGTGGATATCTAAATGGAGCTATAAATAATCCAGTAATGAGTGGAGAAAATCTTGTTTACCCAACGTATGTATCGTTTTTAGAGAATATTGCGATACCAAATGCAGGAGTATTTAGCTTTATGGTAGCATGGGGAGAATTCTTAGTAGGTCTTGGTTTAATCCTAGGAATTTTAACAACTGCAGCAGCATTTTTCGGAGTAGTCATGAACTTCTCATTCATATTTGCTGGAACTATTTCAACAAACCCTTGGATGATCCTTATCGCAATGTTTGTTTTAGCAGCAGGAGCTAACGCAGGTAAATTCGGTGGCGACTATTATGTACTTCCTTATCTTAAACAACTGATTTCAGGAAAAAAAGCAATAACTCACCAAAACAAAGCGGCCTAATTAAATAGAGTACAAAAAGACTTTCCCTTGTTGGGAAAGTCTTTTTTTGATAGATAACCGTTTTTAGTACTTGATGTCTAGCGCAAGCAGTCCAGCAAGCCTAGTTTCAAGTTACATATTACGAATACTAGTCTCATATTATTAATAAATGTATTTTTAGTAATATGTGGAGGTAGTTCAATGGAAACTTTTCTGATGTATACGGTTATCATTCTCATAGTCACGCAGGCAATCAGTTTTATTTTAATTTTGCGCCTGCGAAAGGGTGTTACAACAGCCGAATTATCACTAGGGACAGCAATCCCCTCTATAAAGGCTTTTTCGTTTACCCATAACAAACAGGTTGTTGTTAAAAAACTGATTAGGAAGCCTACACTTATTGTGTTTGTGACACCTCATTCAAGGGCATGCCGGAAACTATTAGAAGAATGCCGTTTAAGCTATAACCAAAACGAGGGTATGCTTGATCTAATATCAATAGTTATTGGTGGAGAACCTGAAGGAAGAAAGCTACTAAAGGATGTAATGATGCCAGGTGAGCACTTATGGGATCCTACTAAAGAAGTCTTTCATCAATTTGGGGTACAGATAGTTCCCTACGCTTTTGCCGTGAATAAAAATGGCGTGATTGAAGACAAAGGGGTATGTGGTACCAAGGAACAAATTGATATTTTGACAGAACCTCTTTTTCAGTAAAATTAATGGTAATACTCCCAAGTACCTCAAAATTCTTCCACTAATTCATTAAGTGTCTTTAAATGATTAGGCTTACCTAGTATTTTATATCCATTTAGATATTCTTCACAGCACCATTTTTTATAAATTGTTGCTAGCTGTGTCAGCCTTTCTAAATTCTCATTTTGTTTTTCAAATGCTAGAAGTTCATTGCCTCTCTAACAGTTCCTTTCTTAGTTCGCATTTATCATCTGACAGGAATTTGCCTTTCAGAGGTGAGCTGCACCTTGCACTTTTCCTTAAACCGGCCACATTTCCTCAGGGTTTAACTCATACTGTCCATCTTGGCGATACATAAACTGGCACATGATAAACTCCCTTCTGATCGTAGCAAAGTCATCATGAAATTTTTTAATATGCTCATTAATTTCCTTTTCACTATACTGCTTTCCTTTTTCTAAGCCTTTTACAATATGTTCTAAAACAACAAGCCGTTTTTTACGTTGTGATGGAATGGTTTTAAGTCTCCCATCATTTTGGAGAAAGTTTTTAAGGATCGCATATTTTTCATCCATATTCAGATCTCCCATCATTTTCTCATCAGTGGCCCCGAGTTTCAAAATAGCCCCGGCTTTAAACGCAAGCTTTTTTTCATCGAGATAAAAATAAATGGTATTCTTTTCGCGCCGTTCATAAATAATCCCAACTTCTCGTAGCTTTGTAATATGGTGTGAGATGGTTGGTGCCGTTAAACCAAGCTTTCCGGCAATTGCTTGACCGTGCAACGGCCCGTCTCTGAGCAATGAGATTATTTGAATTCTGGTTTTATCACCAAGTGTTTTATGAAAGTTAACCAAACGATCCAATTGCATAAATGATTCCTCCTAACACACTAATCTAATTTGATTATAATCTAATTAGATACATATCGCAACACTTGATCCGATGAAGCAGGATTTTCAATAAAAAAGTTGAATTATTCTATCAAAACGGTCTGATATTGAACGGTTGAAAGGAGAAAGAATTTTGATAGATGATCTCAAAATCAAAAAGCTACATACATTAAAAGTCATTGCTGAGAGACTAAATGAAGCTAATGATTTACAAATAATGCTTCAGGAAGTAATGAACGAATTACTACCTCTGATTGGAATGGAAACTGGGTGGATTTTCTTAATTGATCAGGATGGGGCTTTTCAGTTAGTGGTCGATATTAATCTTCCCCCGGCTTTGACTTGGAACCATAAAAAGCCGATGTGCGAAGGGGAATGCTGGTGTGTAAACCGGTATAATGATGGTCGTTTAAAAGGTGCAGTTAATATTATCGAATGTAAAAGAATTGAGGATGTCATACAGCAGCAACGAGGAGAGACAAATCAAATCACCCACCACGCAACCGTACCACTTAAAGCAGGAAATGAAAATTTTGGATTGTTAAATGTAGCCTCTGCTAATAAAACACATTTTCATAACGAAGAGCTAGCATTATTAGAAGCGGTAGCTTATCAAATTGGAACAGCGATAAAGAGAATTAAATTGGTTGAGAATGAACAGAACATGGCATTAATAGCTGAACGAAATCGCCTTGCAAGAGACTTGCATGATTCTGTGAGCCAGCTTCTTTTTTCCCTACTGTTAACTGTTAGGGGCACAAAAGAAATGACTAAAGATGAGCAGCTGAAGGAAATGCTCACTTACATTCAGGATCTATCACAAGAGGCCTTAAGCGAAATGAAAGCACTCATTTGGCAGTTACGCCCTCATGGTTTAGAAAATGGAATAGTTAGTGCAATTAAAAACTACGGGAAAGTATTAGGTTTAAAAGTAGAGGTTGAAGTACCCAGCCAGCAAGACTTACCTGTGAAAATTGAAGAAGTTCTGTGGCGAATTGGTCAGGAAGCTTTAAATAATTGTAAGAAGCATGCAAATACAAAAACAGCATTCGTAAAAATCCTTACTGACGAAAAATATATTGTAATGGAAATTCGTGATCATGGTTGTGGTTTTAATTATGAAGCTGACGCGAGCCTGCCTTCTCTTGGTTTATTAAGCATGAAGGAACGTGCAGAAATACTAGGTGGAACATTTCAATTACAAAGTGAGCCAGGTAAAGGCTCAAAAATTGTAGTCTCTATTCCAAACAAGGAGTGATGCCGAGTGACCATAAAAATAGTAATTGCTGATGATCATCATGTAGTGCGAAAAGGGTTGGTATTTTTTCTGAAAACGCAAGAGGATTTGGTCATTGTTGGAGAGGCTCAGAATGGTTTGGAGGCGATTAAACTAGCTGATGAGCTATTACCCGATATAATCTTGATGGATGTCATGATGCCAGAGATGGATGGCATTGAAGCGACAAAGAGGATAAAAGAAACGCACCCAGAAATGAAAATCCTAATCTTAACAAGTATGTCTGATCAGGGCTATGTGATACCAGCAATCCGTGCCGGAGCAAACGGGTACCAGCTAAAAGATGTTGAGCCTGATGAACTTGTCCGTTCAATTCGAGGTGTAGCAAACGGGGAAAGCCAGCTGAGTGCAAAAGTAACTTCTCAAATGATGACTTTTATAAGCGGTGAGAGTAAGGGGACAGAAAAACCTCTAAGTCACTTAACAAAGCGAGAGAAAGACGTTTTAGCAGAAATAGCTAAAGGCAAAAGCAATAAAGAAATAGCTGTAAGTCTATTTATTACAGAAAAAACAGTAAAGACCCATGTATCAAATATCCTAGCTAAGTTAGAGCTTCATGACCGAACTCAAGCAGCATTGTATGCGGTTAAGCACGGGCTTTAGCCTCTCTACACCTTAAGTCTGATTTTATCTGGCAGAATGTACATCTATTTATGGATTAGAAGTTCAAACTATGCTCCGATTTAAGAAAAGTATGAAACTTCTATACTAACATTAGAAACATTCATAAAGGAGAGATTTCAGATGAAGTTAGTAATCATTAGTGGGAGTCCAAGAAGTTTTGGTCGTACCAAAATAGTTGGAGCTTTTATTTCAAATAAGTATGGAATTGAAATGTTTGATTTAAGTAAAGGAACGATCCCTTTATATAATGGGACGGCTGAACAATACGAATTTGCGGCTGTTAAGGAAATACGAGCATTAGTTAAAGAATCCGATGGAATAATTATAGCTACCCCTGAGTACCATAACGGAATCAGTGGATCCCTAAAAAATACGTTAGATTTTTTAGGAAGTGAGCAATTTTTCAATAAACCTGTTGCGATGCTAGCAGTGGCAGGTGGGGGCAAAGGCGGAATTAACGCCCTAAACAATTTGAGAATTGTCCTCCGCGGCCTGTATGCGAATGTTATCCCAAAGCAAATCGTATTAGATCCAGAAAACTTTGATCGTGAAAACGAAACATTATCTAAGGAAAGTGCTCTCTTGGTTGATGAGCAAATTGACCAATTGAAGCTATATGCAAAAGCCTGGAGCTATTTAAAGCAGGAGCATTCGGTTTCATGAGCAGCTTGAGACATGACTCCCGCCTCTATAAGTTGATCTTAGCTAATACCTTATCGTCGATGGGGTCAGGGATAACCATGATTGCTATCCCTTGGCTTTTCATTACTAAAGACGGTGGCGATGTTCTATTAGGGTATATCACCTTATTTTCTACGTTTTGTTTGTTTGTGATTACACCATATGTTGGGGTATTAATTGACCAATTTTCACGAAAGAATATACTGATTTATGGAGAACTAGTAGGCTTCGTAGTCATTGTTTCGTTTGTAATAATTGGATTTTTAGGTTTTGACTACAAAACATGGCATTTAAGTGTCATCTATATTTCAGGTGCCTTTTATTACAACCTTTTTTATCCAACGATATTTGCCTTCACTCAAGAGATTTTTGAGAGAACACAATACAAATCGTTAAACGGCATTATGGAAGTACAAGGTCAAATAGCTTCAGTTGTTGCTGGTGGCATGGCGGCTCTTTTATTACCCGTATTGGAGATAAAATGGATCCTATTAATAGATGCATGTACCTATATCATAGCGCTTAGCTTATTTTTAACCATTCCATATCGGAAAAGGTTTAAAAAGGAACAACAAAGAGAAAGTTTTTGGCTGAAATTAACGGAGGGCTTTCGTTATATGAAACAGTACCCAAGATTGTTTCTCTTTCTTTTTGCTTCCTTTATGCCGTTTCTAGTCATCATGGTTACAAATTACACGTTTCCTATCTATATAGAAGCAGTCCTAGAAGCTGATGCTTCAGTCTTTGGAATGAAAAGTATGGTATATGGAATAGGGGCAGCATTAGCTGGACTCGTATTGCCCATTTGGTTAACGAGGTTTGGGAACGAACAAGTGATCATTTGGACGATGCTTCTTTTTACCCTTGCCATAGCAATGTTTATTTTCTTTCCGTACATCATAGTGTTTTATGTACTTACACTCTTAATCGCAATTGGAGCTGCTGGAACAAGAGTCGCAAGGAATTCACTTATGATGGAAGTTATCCCAAATGATAAGATAGGTAGGGTCGACAGCTTGTTTCGTGTCGTTGGGTTAAGTATCAGATTATGTCTACTCGTCGCGTTTACTCAAATGGTTGCCAATCAAGGTGTTGTAAACTCCTTTCATGTATTAAGTGTGATGATGGTTGCTTCATTTGTTATCATTATTCTAACCTATAAAGCACTTGCCAAAAGAAGACCAAATTTACAGCCAGCTAAGGCAATGTGAAACTAGATTTCGTGTTCACGATGATTTATAGCCGTTGAGACAAATTCAATTGTCTCAACGGCTTCTTTTCGTAAGCTTTTTTCATGTTACTACCTATTGCGGTTTCATCTTGTCACAATCTGTTCGCAGTCTGGTAACAATTTCGTCAAACTTTGCTCAGTTATTCACAAAATCATATCGTATAATGGAAGTAAGTTAAGTTAGCAATCACTAACTAACAAAAATCAAAGGAGTGAAGGACTTATGTTTATGAATTTTTTAAGAAATAATGTATATGCATCAGGAATTTTAACTGTTTTAAGAGTATATCTTGGTTGGAAGTGGTTAACTGGAGGTTGGGGTAAGATTACAGGTGAACCGTTCAATGCAGGTGGGTATTTAAATGGAGCTGTTAATAATCCAGTAATGAGTGGTGAAAATCTTGTTTACCCAACTTATGTATCGTTTTTAGAGAATATTGCGATACCAAATGCAGGAGTATTTAGCGTAATGGTTGCATGGGGAGAATTCTTAGTAGGTCTTGGTTTAATCCTAGGAATTTTAACAACTGCAGCAGCATTTTTCGGAGTAGTCATGAACTTCTCATTCATGTTTGCGGGAACTATCTCAACAAATCCTTGGATGATCCTTATCGCAATGTTCGTTTTAGCAGCAGGAGCGAACGCAGGGAAATTCGGTGGCGACCGTTGGGTATTACCGTATATCAAACAAATGGTTTTCAAAGGCAATAAAGGAATAGTTGAAAAAAAGGTAGCATAATTTTAGTAAATAGAAACTAGAGTCGAGTAGATAATCGTAAGATTATTTACTCGACTTGTTTTTGTCTTTGGATAAGTACATTATCCTTTTTCCTAGAGAGCTTTGTTTTTCTTAAGAATTTTGTCCAGCTACGAAAGAGCTATTGACAGAGACTGGGAAAGAAACTAAAATGCAAATAACAACGTTGTTATTAATGCGCGTTGTAGTTTAAAAAATGGTAGTAAAGAAAGAAGCGTGGGAGAGATGGTAGAAAAAGAAACCCTTACAACAAAAAGAATCCTAATGTTTTTTATTCCATTAGGGCTATCTGCGAGTTTAGTAATTTTATCTCATATTATTATCAATGGAACATTAACTAGGGGAGACAATCCAGAAGTCATTATTGCTAGCTATGTTATCGCTATAAGTTTATTTAGTATTACAGAAAGATTAGGTGTTTTACTACGGCACACATGCTCGGCATTAGTTAGAGATAGGGTATCGTTTAAAGCGATGGCAATGGTCGGATGTTATGTGATTGTAGCTTTAATGGCTGTCTCAACGATTATTGCTTATACACCTATTGGAATCTGGATTTTTACAGTTTTATATGGGGTAAAGGAAAACGTCATTGATCAAATCGTTGATGTTTATCAAATTCTCATTATTGTTATTCTTTTCTCTGCTGTTCGTTGTTTATTTCAAGGCGTGATCATCTTAAACCGCCAAACAAAGTGGTTAACGATTGGGATGATTATTCGATTAATAGCAATGTATTTATTGTCCCTATATTTTATCCACACAGGAAATATTACGGCCAAAACAGGAGCCTATATTTTCCTTGCAGGTATGGTCATTGAAAGCATTATAAGCTTTATTGAAGGCCGTCAATTAGTAAAAAAAATGGTCAATAAGGATCAAAATCATACAGTTACAACGAAAACTCAAATATTTCGTTTTTATAAGCCGCTCATTTTCTCTTCACTAATTATTGTATTGGTTGCTCCCCTAATTAATGTTTTTTTGGGAAAGACAAATGATATCGAGCTTGCGATAGCATCCTATGCGATTGCTTTGAGCATTACACAGCTGATCCTAAGTTTCTTTACGTATACGCATCAAATTGTGCTGACGTTTATCAAGACCATCCAAAAAAAGTGAAAAACTTTACGCTAATTATTGGAGTTATTCCCACTGTTATATTGGCTTTATTTTGTTTTACTCCACTTGGACCATTGTTCATTGAGCATGTAATTGGTGCTAATGAACGACTGCTAGAAGCAAGTATGCAAAGTTTAAAAATATTTTACTGATGACGATCGTTTTTCCGTTTCTTGACTTTGGGAATGGATTACTATTACTTAGAAATCAAACGAAGGTCATGGTATTTTCCCAAGGGACAAACGTTGTTTTTACGTTAGTCGTATTAGTGGTTACAGCTACGATTTTCCCGCACTGGAATGGAATGATTGGTGCATTAGCTCAATCAGTTGGTTTGCTAGTTGAATTGTGTGTTGTCGCTCTGTTAATTCTAAAAAGTAGTAAAGATGTTGAGCGACCAGTTTTGGAAGTAAGAAAGACAGGATGATTAGATTATTCTCCTGCACCTTTGTTATAACTTATTGTAATTACATTCATTATAAAAAGTTATATACTTTTTATTGGAAATCCTTTATCATAAAAATAGTGTATAACTTCTTAGTAAAGGCAAGTGATACCATGAAGGCAATTTCTGTGGCTGTTATAGGTGCTGGTAATAGAGGGGATTTATATGGTGAATTTGCCAGGCTACATCCAGAAAAAGTAAAGATAGTCGCTGTTGCGGAACCAAATAATGAGCGGAGAGAGCAATTTATAATGAAGCACAATATTCAGATTGAGAATATTTTTCACACGTACGAAGAGTTGTTTGAAAAAGATACGTTGTGTGATGCAGTTATAGTTACGACACAAGACCATGATCATTTTCGACCAGTCATGCTGGCGTTAGAAAAAAATTATCATGTCCTGGTAGAAAAACCAATGAGCCCGAGTCCTGTTGAATGTATTGAAATGGTAAAAAAGGCAAAGCAGACTAATAAACTACTGCTCCTTGCATATGTGCTTCGATACACACCATTTTTTCAAGAGATTAAGAGATTAATAAGTGATGGTTCAATTGGGAATGTTCGTCATATCTCGATTGATATGAATGTTGCTTATTGGCACCAGGCTCATAGCTTTGTTAGAGGAAATTGGCGGAGCAGTACCGAGTCCTCTCCAATGATTTTAGCGAAGTCATGTCATGATTTTGATATTGTTCATTTTTTACTTGATAGTCCTTGTATAGCGATTTCGTCGTTTGGAAGTTTGGTTCATTTCAAAAAAGAGAACGCTCCGATTGGTTCAGCGGAACGCTGTTTAAGTGGCTGTGAAGTTGAACAAAGTTGCCCTTACTCAGCTAAGAAGATTTACTTGCAAGATGACATCGGGTGGCCTGTCTCAACAATTTCTTCTGATCTATCATTAACCGGGAGAAAAAAGGTGCTTGAAACCGGGCCATATGGGCGCTGTGTCTATCACTGTGATAATGATGTTGTTGACCATCAAGTTGTAACGATGGAATTTGAGACACAGGCAACTGCAACAATTACGATGAGTGGTTTTACTGAAAAGTTACAACGTCAAGTTCGAGTCTTAGGCACACATGGTGAGCTAGCTGGAGAAATGTCTTCAAATAAAATTACCACTAAGCGATTTGGCAAGAGCGAAAAAACATTTCATGTTAAGCCTTCTTTATTTGGAATGCACGCTGGTGGGGATTTTGGGTTAATGGAAAACTTTTGGCACACCTTATCAGAGAATTCGCTAAAATCAACTGATAGTGAGGATACGATCGTAAGTCACCTTTATGCCCATGCAGCAGAGGTTTCAAGGCTTGAGGGCAGGACGATCGATGCTCGAGAATTCGTGACAAAATTTCCTGGGGGTAATAGGATTCGTAAAGCTATATTAAAGTAGTTTTGCGACCTAACTCTATACATTTACTACACAGAAAAAAGGGGATGGAGAAAGAATGAAAAAACTTTGGCTACTATTATTGAGTCTAAGTGTTTTAGTTATCTTCACAGCATGTGCTGATACAGAAAAAACAACAGAGACCGCTAAAACGGACGAAGAATCGGTAACAATAAAAGCGTGGGTGATGGGAACCGATGAGTATTGGAGAAATTACCATGACGACTTAGTTGAACGATTTAAGGATGAGTATCCAACGATAAACGTTGAATTAGATTACATACCTTGGGGCGAAGGCGAGAACAAACTGATTACTTCAGCTGCAAATAATACCTTACCGGATGTTTCTACAATTGCGGGTCGCTGGACAGCACAAATGGTAGCGATGAATGTCGTAGAACCACTTGATGAATATTTTAACGAGGGCTTTAGCGAAGAGTTTGTTGATGCTGCATGGAATACAACGCAATATCAAGAGCAAACCTGGGGATTACCTGTAGGCTTTACAACTACTGGTCTATTTTATCGGGCTGATTGGTTGGAGGAAGCAGGATATAATGAACCGCCAGCAACATGGGATGAGTTTCTAGATGTAGCTAAGTCATTCACAAAAGAAGGTAAATATGGATTTGGTTTAGTTGGTGATAACAGTATGGAAACGACTATGTTTTGGGCGCCTTTTCTCTGGGGCAATGGTGGGGATATTCTGACTGAAGATATGTCAAAAGCTATTTTTAACTCGCCTGAAGGAATAGAAGCATTAGAGTTTTATACCAACTTGTACAAGGAAGCAGCTCCTGAAGGAAGCATTAATAATAAACGAGGAGATTCTCAAAACCTATTCTTAACAGGATCTGTAGGTATGACAACGGTTGGACCTTGGTTCCCTAAGTTTATAGAAAATGACGCTCCAGATATTAAGTATGGTATTGCTCCATATCCTATTAAACAACGTCCAATTAGCTTGGGAACTGCAGACCATATTGTCATGTTTAATACATCAAAGCAGAAAGAGGCAGCTTGGAAATTTACGGAGTTCTTTACAAATCAAGAGAATGATCTGAAATGGGCAAAATATCAAGGGTTTATCCCTTATCGTCAAGCGAATTTGAGTGATCCTGAGTACTTAAACAATGAAGCTATGGCGTTCTTTTTAAACGAAGCTAAACACGCGGTATCATATCCAACATTGCCGGAGTGGCCTCAAATTGATCAAGCAATTGCTGATGCCATACAACAAGCTCTAATCGGTGCGAAAACACCTGAAGAAGCATTAAATGAAGCAGCCGAAAAAGTAAATTCTCTTTTAGGGAATTAATCGGAACATCTATGGTCGTGCCCAGAATTATTGGGCACGATCTTCTATTTACTTCCAGATTGGTTTTGAGATAAACTATTTACTAGTTTACCAAATAAATACAGATTATTAAAAGTGGTGGGGAAATGAGGCAAAGAGAAAATTTAACAGGATTTCTATTTATACTTCCAGCGTTATTTGTTCTGTCTATTGTTGTTTTTTATCCATTAACCTGGACGTTTTGGCTAAGTCTTCATGAAAAAATATTAATTGCTCCACAACGAGATCAGTTTCTCGGGTTCACTCATTATCAAGAGTTATTTGGTGACAACGAGCTCTGGAAATTTCTATTGATTACAGTCATTTTTACACTTTCTTCGGTATCCATAAAGATTATTTTTGGAATGATAGGTGCATTGTTATTGCATCAAAATCATCCTGGCACAAAGTTTTACTGGTCACTTTTTACAATTCCCTGGCTCATCCCTTCTGTGGTAGCAGCATTAATCTGGCGCTGGATGCTCCATGAACAATTCGGTATTATTAATCAAGTTTTGGTTTCAGTGGGAATATTAGAGATGCCTATCCCTTGGTTAAGTAGGGAGCTATTAGCACTAATCTCAGTCATTGTGGTTGATGCTTGGGTAGGCTTACCTTTTATGATCGTTGTCTGTTTAGCTGGATTAAAGACAATTCCAACACAGTGGTATGAGGCAGCGATGGTCGACGGTGCAAACTGGCTACAACAGTTCATTTATATTACGCTACCGAGCATGAAGACAATTTTACTAGTCATGGGAACGTTGAGCTTCATTGGTACTTTTAATAGCTTTAATATCATTTATACTATGACTGGTGGCGGGCCAGTAAATGCGACCAATACGTTAGTCATCCATATTTACCGAACAGCCTTTACCCAATACAATTTTGGCTTGTCCTCTGCAATAGCAGTTGTTACATTTCTAATCATTTCGTGTTTTGTCATCTATTATCGAAGATTGCTAGATAAGGAGGGTGAATTTTAATGAAAAGGGTATTCTGGTATATCGCCATCTCAGTCTATGCACTTATCATGATTTTTCCATTACTGTGGATGTTTTCTACAGCATTTAAGTCATCAAATGAAATTTTCTCATTAACACCTTCTTTTATACCAGAAAAATTCACCTTCCAAGCTTTTAAGGACGTCCTAATGATGGATGCTTATCGGAGGTATTTAGGCAATAGCTTGTTTGTGGCAACTTGCTCGACATTGATATCAGTGGTCCTTTCGTCACTAGCAGGCTATGGGTTTTCGCGTTTTTACTTTCGAGGTAGAAAACGCATGTTACACTTGTTTTTAAGTGCTCAAATGATCCCTGGAGTCCTGTTACTTATGCCAATATTTTTTATCATGACAAAGTTTAAATTAATTGATAGTTATTTAGGACTAATCCTCGCTTATGTTACATTCTCGTTGCCTTTTTCGACTTGGATTATGACAGGGTTTTATAAGGGTATTCCTCGGGAGCTTGAAGAAGCAGCGATGATTGATGGTGCTTCTCGTTTTCAAGCCTTTCTGAAAATTATTGTCCCTCTAGCGGTTCCAGGAATGATTTCTACCGGAATATTTTCCTTCCTAGTTGCTTGGGATGAGTTTTTATTTACGCTTACCCTAACGTCCTCAGAAGCTAAGCGAACATTGCCATATGGTCTTTATAGCTTTATGACACAGTATGGAGTGGAGTGGAATAATTTAATGGCTGCTTCTATTATAGCGATCATTCCACCATTTCTGATCTTCATGTTTTTACACAAGTATTTTCTTAGAGGATTTACGAGTGGTGCTTTAAAAGAGTAATAACAATTTAATGTAAAAGAAAGTTCACTTTCAACAACATACGATGCAAATGATTGAAGAAGCGAATTAGTATAGGAGAAAGTGAAATTTGCTTCATCAATGTAACTTAACTTGTGTGTAGCTAAGGGAATGGTTGAAAGACATCCAGTATAACAACAAGGCATACGAAAACAGCGTATCTCGAAGCTCATTATCCTAAAGGTAGTGAGTTTTTTTATTAGGCTGTTTTCGCAAAGTTTGTTGCTTTCGTAAAAATCCCAAAGCCGGATTTTTACACATACTTACTAAGATTTCACTACTTATTTAGTAAGTAGTGCTCTTTTATTACTAAATTTATCTTCATATAAGGAACTTTTCCAATTATTTCAGTTTAAAAGCAACAAGTTTTTTTGTGCGACGAGTAACCGCAGGAGCAATGTTTTAGAAAAGAGCCTTTCATTATTATTGTTAGATGAACTTCTAAGCCTTAAGTCTTATTGAAAATCAGCCTGTGGTTTATTTTGGAAAAACTATTCTTTGTTTATGATAGAACTAGCTTGAGTGATGATGACAGAAAGATTAACTTTTTTTATATTCTTATATACCAAAATTTACCTGTAGGCTATATAATTTAATTGGCTATGGGAAAAAAGGAGGAGTTAAAATGAACGTCTTACGTTTTCTGATAGGTCGAAAAAAGTTGGTTGCTCTAATGGTCATTTTTATTTTTATAATAGGGATTTATGCTGCGGGAAAACTTGACCGGGAGTTATTTCCCTCGATTTCTTTTGATGGGGCCGGAATTTATGTGAATGCTGGTCAAATGTCCACACTTGATGTTGAGCAACAAGTCACAAAACCTATTGAGCAGGTATTACAGAATATCAGTGGGATTAAATCAATCACTAGCTCTTCAGCAATTGGTGTAAGTTCAATTAGTATTCAGGCAGAAGAGGGTTTAGGAGAAGAGGTATTTAAAGAAATCGAAGCATCAATGAGAGGATTGGAAACTCAACTCCCAGGAGTAAATCTAATCTCTACTCAACAGTTTTCAACAGACCAGCCCTATGAGTTTTATATGACGATTACAGAAGGCCAACTGAAGGAAATGTCTGAGTTTGCTCGTAACATAGTTAAACCGCGTCTAGAATCCTTACCTGAAGTTCGGGCAGTTAGTCTTGAAGGAATTGAAAAGTCTGAACTCATTGTTGAATTAAACTTAGAAAAGCTACAAGAAGCCGGAGTTTCTCATCAACAGGTAATTCAAACTATTCAGCAGTTAAATGTTGATACGTCTGTGGCTACTTTAGAAGCAGAAGCAGATGTCGGTAAACCGATTGTAAGATGGACGACTACCATGGCAAACGTAGAAGATATCAAAAATATAGAACTTATTTCTGAAACAGGAATTAAACGAGTAGCTGATGTAGCAAAAGTGTATGAGGATAAAAATATGGCATCATCCGTTGGTTGGAATAATGGAACAAGAGAGTTTATTTTCGTTCAAATTGGCCGGGTTAAGGATGTAACACAAGTCGAGATGGCTGCCGCTGTGCGAAGAGAAATTGAAAAAATTAAAGAAGAGGGCCATGTGATAGGCTTTCAGTTTGAAGAGCTAGTTGCTCAAGCAGATTATGTTACGAATTCAATTGATGGAGTTAGCAAAAATGTAGTAATTGGTGGAGTAATCGCTCTTTTGATCCTTATCTTATTTTTAAGAAATATCCGTGCGACCATCATCATTGGCTTGTCCATTCCGCTATCGATCCTTTTAACATTTATTGCGATGTATTTCTTTGAATACAGTTTTAACATGCTAACTCTGATTGGTTTAGGGTTAGGAATCGGGATGATGGTAGATTCATCGATTGTTATTTTAGAGTCTATTTATCGAAAGAAGGAAGCGGGCCTTAAAAAACTAGAAGCAGTTTTAGCAGGGGTTAAAGAAGTAGCAACAGCAGTATTTGCTTCAATGCTGACAACCATTGTTGTCTTTGTTCCCATTGGTTTGCTTGGTGGTGAAATGGGGCAATTTATGATTATTCTTTCGATGATTGTTGTGATGACATTAGTTAGTTCAGTGGTTGTTGCCTTCACCCTTATTCCAACATTAAGCGAGAACTTTTTAAAGTTAAAGTATAGAAGAGAAGGTTCAAAAGAGGGCGTCATTATTGCTAAATATGGACGATTAGTTGCTTGGGTTGCAAAGAAAAAACGAAACCGCTACGGAATCGTGGTGTTGTTTATTGCTATTTTTGTAAGTTCGTTGCTGTTGATCACCAAAATACCAATGACGGTTATGCCAGATGTACTCAATCGTTATGCAGAAATTATTGTTCAGCTTGAAGGTGGGTTAACTCCTGCTGAACGCGAGGAAATTGCTCATAAAATTAATAAACAAATCTCTGCAGTAGATGATGTTGAGAATAACTTGATTTTGGATAATGTTGGAGTATTATATATTCTTGTTAACATGACCACTGAAGAAAATGCGACGGTTGAACAAAGTGAAGTAAATGAGGCTATGTTTCGAGCGCTCCGTGAGCTAGAAGCAGAGTTTCCAATAATAAGCGTCGGTGGAGCAGATTTTTCTGGACCTAGCTTCCCAGTGGCGATTGAGATTAAAGGAAATGATTTAGAGCAGCTAGCTGAGATTTCTCTAGATTTCATGAATAAGCTGAAGACAGTAGAAGGAGTTGTAGGAATTACATCGGCGGCAAATAAGAAAATGACTGAGGAGCAAATCCAATTTAAAAATGTAAGTATGGAAAGAGATGGAGTGACTGCTTCGCAGCTCTTAGCTCAGTTTCAGCAATGGTCAGTTCGTATGCCTTTAGGAGAATTAAGAGATGAAGAAGTTACACCAATCTTTTTAACAACAAATGTAAACATTAATCATAAAGCCGATTTATTAAAACAAAAAATCATGACAATGGCTGGAGAAAAAGAGCTGGCTACTTATATCGAGTTGAAAAAGGTGGAAGTACCAACAGAAGTTACTAGAAAGGATGGTGAAAGGATTGTCACCATATTGGCAGGGATTGAAGGGCGCGATCTAGGTTCAATAACCCGAGATGTCGACCAGCTAATAGCAAACTATCAACTTCCTGCTGGTTACTCAATTAAGACTGGAGGTAGCTTAGAAGAGCAAAAAGAAATGCAGAAAGACATGCTGATGATTTTAGCAATTGCGATTTTTCTTGTTTACGTCGTAATGACCGTTCAGTTTAATAGCTTTATTCATCCGTTTATTGTCATGTCCGTCATTCCGATGACCGTTACAGGAGCATTGTTAGGATTATTATTCACGCAATCTGAATTAAGTGTGTTATCAGGTGTAGGGATGGTATTTTTGATAGGGATTGTTTTGAATAATGCTATTCTCTTAATTGATCGTACAAAACAACTCAGAGGTTTAGGTTACAATACAGAAGAAGCAATTGTTGAAGCTGGGAAAAATCGTTTACGTCCAATCTTTATGACAACCTTAACCACAGTTGGAGGAATGCTTCCACTTGCGATAGCTACTGGAACAGCGAGTAATTATCAGTCACCGTTAGCCATCGTGATTATCTCAGGGCTACTGTTTGCAGCATTCATTACGCTAATCCTCGTTCCGTCTGTCTATCTATTATTTGAAGATATAAAATCAGGACTAAATCGTTTGTTCCGTCGTAAGTTAACACGTAGGAACAATAAGTCGCAATCGATTTAACATAATTTCACTTAATCATAAATAACTCTATGAAAACGATATCATTGTTTGATACAATAGAACATAATTTCAAAACATAGGTGATATTATGGAAAATGAAAAGCTCTTAAAAGTAATTGAAGCAGCGAAGCTTTACTATCTACTCGATTATAATCAAGTAGATATAGCTAAGCAATTAGGTGTCTCGCGTCCAACCGTGTCAAGGCTTCTTCAACTAGCTAAGGAAGAAGGAATCGTCCAGATTAAAATTATTGATCCTACCGAAGACATTGAAAACCTTGCTCTTCGACTTGAACAAAAATTCAATTTAAAAAAAGCAATTGTTACTCATATTCCCCAGTATGAAGACCATCTCATTAAAATGTATTTAGGAGAAGCTACAGCAAAATATGTAGATGCCGTTGTAAAAGATGGTGATATTATTGGCGTTACATGGGGCACAACACTGTATCATACTGCGGTTGAATTAAAGACCAAATCTGTAAAAGATGTCAAGGTTGTTCAGTTAAAAGGTGGAGTCAGTCATTCAGAAACGAATACCCATATGAATGAAATTCTATATTTATTTGGCAAAGCATTTGGCACTACCCCTCATCATCTACCTTTACCTGCAATCGTCGACCATGTAGTTGTGAAGCAAGCGATGGAAGCAGACCGTCATATAAAGCGGATATTAGAGCTTGGAAAACAAGCAAATATAGCGTTATTTACGATTGGTCCTATTAAATCAGAGGCTCTACTATTTCAGTTAGGATATTTTACAGACCAAGAAATTCGTGCGATCAACTCTAAAGCAGTAGGGGATATTTGTTCACGTTTTTTCGATGAGAATGGTCAAATTTTTAATGAACAATTAAATGCCCGTACACTCGGTATAGAACTCGCTGAGTTGAAAAAGAAGGAACATGCAGTCTTGGTTGCGGGTGGTCCACACAAGATAGAAGGGATTCGCGGCGCCTTAAAAGGAAAATATGCGAACGTTTTGATTACAGATCAATTTACGGCAAAGTTTTACTTGATAAAGAATTTTAGGTGGTTGACTATAAAGTCGACCACTTTTTCATTTGTAAAAAATAAAAATTACAAAAAGTGGTGTAAATTGAATGTGGTTGAAGTCGGAATGGAGCAGTTTGAGAAGAATGAAAGCTGTCCGAACCTGAGCTAACTTCGGACAGGATTAGTTTGAGAAGAATGAAAGCTGTCTGAACCTGAGTTAACCTCGGAATGGAGCAGGTTGAGAAAAAGGAAAGCTGTCCGAAACTAAGCTACTTCGGACAGGATGAGGTTGAGAAGAGGAAAGTATTCCGAACCTAGGCCAAGTTCGGAAAGGATTAGGTTTGGATAAAGGAAAGCATTCCGAACCTGGACAAAGTTCGGAAAGGATCAGGCTGCTAGATAGGAAAGTATTCCGAAGCTAGGCCAAGTTCGGAAAGGATCAAGCTGAAAAAAAGAAAAGCATTCCGAACCTAGGTAAAGTTTGGATCGGATCTGGTGGATATACTGCTAATTACTAGAATAATTTGTGTGCTTTTAATTTAGTATTAAAATAAATAGTTTTATATATATGATGTTTTGAATAGTGCGCCTTACAATTTTTTTTCATTTGTAAAAAACAAAATTTACAGAAAGTAAACTTTAAATAGAAACATTACCCAATATTAAACTGAAAACCAAGAGTAAAATTAGTTTCAACCTGCGAATTATGTCGAATTTTCAAAGAAGAAAAAATAAATGTTTTACAAATGTTCAATTAAGCGTTTACATACGTTCTGTAAATCTGGTATATTATCAATGTACCGATCATGATCATTAGTATTTAAATATTTTGTGTAACTTTCTAACATTCTATTAGACATCAGGAGTGATTAACATGAACATCATTTGGGGTATGTTTGGTATTTTTACTGTATTTTTTATTGCGTACTTATTTTCGAGTAATCGTAAGGCAATAAAACCTAGAACTGTATTAGGTGGTTTAGCTATTCAGTTATCCTTTGCGTTTATCGTATTAAAATGGGAATTTGGGAAAGAGGCATTAGAGAAACTGGCTTTAGGTGTGAACGAAATTGTTAACTATGCAAATGAAGGGATCGGCTTCTTATTTGGTGGAATATTCGTTGCAGACAATATCGGTTTTATCTTTGCTTTTCAAGTTCTTCCAGTAGTTATTTTCTTTTCAGCGTTAATTTCAGTTCTATACTACATTGGAATTATGCAAATCGTTATAAAATTTTTAGGTGGTGCTCTATCTAAATTACTAGGAACAAGTAAAGCTGAGTCGCTTTCAGCAGCTGCTAATATTTTCGTAGGACAAACAGAAGCGCCACTTGTAGTAAAACCGTATTTAGATAAAATGACAAAGTCAGAGCTTTTCGCTGTAATGACTGGTGGATTAGCATCTGTAGCAGGTTCGGTATTAATCGGGTATTCATTATTAGGTGTTCCGTTAGAATATTTATTAGCTGCAAGCTTCATGGCAGCACCAGCAGGATTAATCATTGCAAAGATCATGATTCCAGAAACTGAACGTTCACAGACGTCAGACGACTTACATCTGGAAAAAGATACAGAATCAGTGAATGTGATAGATGCTGCTGCTCGCGGAGCAAGTACAGGTTTACAATTGGCCTTAAATATTGGGGCAATGTTACTTGCGTTTATTGCATTGATTGCGTTAATTAATGGCCTCTTAGGAGCAGTTGGTGGGTTATTTAATTTCGAAGGCCTGACTCTAGAAATGATTTTAGGCGTCTTATTTGCACCAATTGCATTTGCGATTGGAGTTCCGTGGGCAGAGGCTGTTCAAGCAGGTGGATTTATTGGACAAAAACTAATCTTAAATGAGTTTGTAGCATATTCTTCGTTTGCACCACAAATCGAACAGCTTTCACCGAAAACAGTGGCAGTTATTAGTTTTGCTTTATGTGGGTTTGCAAACGTGTCATCAATGGGGATTTTACTAGGTGGACTTGGAAACCTTGCGCCGAACCGACGAGCTGATATTGCAAAGCTTGGGGTTAAGGCAGTAATTGCAGGGATGTTAGCTTCCCTTTTAAGTGCATCCATTGCGGGAATGTTATTTTAAAGAAATGTGTTAAAGAAAAACAAGTAATCTAGCTTATGAAACTGAAAGGATGAATTAGTAATGACTAACTTAGCAAAAATGATTGATCACACAGCATTGAAAGCAAATACAACGATGGAGCAAATTGAAACACTTTGTGCAGAAGCAAGAGAATTTGGTTTTGCATCTGTATGTGTTAATCCAACATGGGTAGAAACTGCAGCCGAACTTTTAAAAGAGTCTGGAGTAGATATTTGTACAGTAATTGGTTTTCCGTTGGGAGCAAACACTCCTGAAACAAAGGCATTTGAAACAAAGGATGCGATAAATAAAGGAGCTACAGAGGTAGATATGGTAATCAATGTAGCAGCTTTAAAAGCAAAAAATGATGAACTAGTTGAGCGAGATATTCGTGCGGTAGTTGAAGCAGCAAAAGGAAAAGCTTTAACAAAAGTTATTATTGAGACATGTCTTTTGACGGACGAAGAAAAAGAGCGTGCTTGTCGTATCGCAGTAGATGCTGGGACAGACTTTGTAAAAACATCAACTGGATTTTCAACAGGTGGCGCGACAGTTGAAGATATCGCATTAATGAGAAATGTTGTTGGTCCAACGATTGGAGTAAAAGCTTCAGGGGGAGTAAGAAGTTTAGCTGATGCAAAAGCAATGATTGCAGCAGGCGCTACTCGTATTGGTGCTAGTTCAGGTGTTTCGATAGTAAAAGGCGAAGTATCATCGTCAGATTATTAAAGATAAGAGGTAGCTAATTATGAAAGAAATTATTTTAAGCTTAGTAGCGGGTGTAATCATTGGCATTGTTTTTAAGAGTTTAAAATTGCCATTACCAGCTCCACCAGTTGTGGCTGGGATTATGGGGATAGTTGGGATTTTCCTCGGAGGGGTAATTTTTACACAAGTTGTTAAACTATTTTCATAGGGAACTAAATGAATTTCATAATTCACTATTTTCGCAACTTGATTAAGCTCAGTTAAGGTAGTTATGAAATTCACTCAGTAAACAATATAATTGAAAGTGTGGAATAGCCAAAATGAAAAAAGAAGAGTTAATTCATGAAGCTAAGCTAGCTAGAGAAAAGGCGTATGTCCCATATTCAAAGTTTAAAGTTGGTGCAGCTCTCTTAACGAAAAGGGGCGAAGTTTTTCATGGCTGTAATATTGAAAATGCAGCCTATAGTATGTGTAATTGTGGTGAACGTACAGCATTATTTAGTGCATACGCACAGGGAGAAAAAGATTTTGCAGCATTAGCAGTAGTTGCTGACACGAAACGTCCTGTGCCACCGTGTGGTGCGTGTCGACAGGTGATTGCAGAACTATGTGATCCAAACATGATTATTTACTTGTCCAACTTAAAGGGAGACATTAAGGAAATAACCGTTAGTGAGCTATTACCGGCAGCATTTTCACCAGAAGATTTAAATCAGTCATAGTTCTTTAAAGAAAATCCTCATTATCGAATACTGATAATGAGGATTTTTAGTCTATTTTAGTACCAGCTGTTTCCTCAATGATTGTTGCTTTTAAAATAGCTAGTTATGACAAGTCATATTAAGATCTCGGGGACATCTTTAAGGCGGTGTTTCATGGTTTTCATTCACTCAGTATCAAGGAATTACCCAAGTCGAAAGACGATCCCATGACCTCCTTTCGGATAAACCCATTTAATATTTTCATGAGGGCAACCTATTCTGCAACTGCCACATTCATGACAGCCTTCATACCCAACATGCATACGAATATCTTCCCATTTATATACCTCGGCTGGACAGAAAATTGTACATATTTTATCAGGGCATTTCGATAAGCATGTGTCATGGTCTAAAACATGAAGATGAGATTCGGTGTCAGCATTAAACCGAACAAGGTATTGTTTTTCCTCGATTGTTTGTGCCTTCTTTAATCCACTCATTATTTCATCACCTTCCATGCTCGAAGAATGTCGCGAGCCATTTTTATCTTTTCACGGTTTGTACCAAGGTCATTCCAAATTTTCTTTTGCTTCTCCCATTTTGACTTGCCATCAACGGTAAACATTTGACTAGCCGCGCGATTAATTAATGGAATGTATTGCTCAAAGTATTGAGGTGATTGATCAAAAAGATGTGTTGCATCCTTATATTTCTTCAAATCTTGCCCTACGAAGCTCTCCATTAGTTTCATTCGATAGGTATCTAGTGTTCGAACTGTATAATCTCCACGTTCTTTTGCAAGAAGTACAGTTTCTGCTGCGAACCTACCGGATGTCATCGCCATGTTTGAGCCTTCACGGTGGATCGCATTAACGAGTTGCGCAGCATCACCAATGACGAGGACGCCATTATCACAGACCTTAGGCATCGAATGGTAGCCACCTTCTGGGATGAGATGAGCGAGATACTCAACAGGCTCGCTCCCTTGAATATAAGGGCGAATGATTGGGTGGTTTTTCACGTATTCTAACAATTCATATGGTTTTATTTTTTGCTTAATCATTCCGGAAAGGAGGGTACCAACACCAATACTCAAGCTATCTTTATTTGTATAAAGAAAGCCAGTTCCTAAAATCCCCTTTGTCGCATCACCAAATATTTCAATGGTACAGCCTTGATTGCTTTCTAAGTTAAAGCGGTCTTCAATAATTTTTTTATCGAGTTTTAGAATTTCCATCGTTGCCAAGGCAACTTCGTCCGGACGAAACTCTTTATGGAAGCCAAGTGACTTTGCTAGCAATGAGTTAACACCATCAGCTAAGACAACTACATCGGCTAATATTTCGCCATCATCACGATCCGTACGAACACCAATCACTTTGCCATTTTCGACAATACATTCTAAAACAACCGTTTCATTAATAAGAAGTGCACCTTGCTTTACAGCTTGATCCGCAAACCATTGATCAAATTTTGCTCGTAACACGGTGAAATTGTTATATGGTTCTTCGCCCCATTCCAATCCTTTGTAGCTAAAGGAAGAGGCTGACTGTTTATCTAACATCATGAAACGTTGCTCAACAACCGGTCTTTCAAGTGGAGCCTCTTTGTAAAATTCGGGGATAATATCTTCCATCATTTGTCGATAAAGAACACCTCCCATGACGTTTTTTGAACCAGGGTATTCACCACGTTCGATAAGGACAACATCTAATCCAGCCTTGGCCATTTCATAGGCACAAGAAATTCCCGCAGGGCCAGCACCAACAACGATACAATCAAATTTTTCAGGCATGAGTCACTCTCCTGTTCAACGCTTCTTCAAAAGCTTTAATTAATAGTGGAATTACCTCTAGAGCATCGCCAACGATACCGTAATGGCATGTTTGAAAAATTGGAGCATCTGGATCTTTATTTATAGCAATAATTAAACCAGAGTTTTGCATTCCGACAATATGTTGAATGGCACCGGAAATTCCAATCGCAAAATAGATTTTAGGTACGACGGTAAGTCCAGTTTGACCGACCTGATGATGATGACCAATCCAACCGGCTTCGACAACATCACGACTACCACCAACGGCAGCTCCTAGCACTTCAGCAAATTGGTGAATTAGCTGGAAGCCGTTTTTGCTTCCGAGGCCTTTTCCACCGGCAACGATAATATCGGCTTCATCAATACTAGAATTCTTCGTAGTTTCTCTTACAATTTCTAACACCTTAGTTCGAATGTCGTCTTCCTTCAGATCAATCGTTTCTTTAATAAGCGTTCCAGTTCGACCGAGTTCTTGAGAAAGGGCTTTCATTACTTTCGGTCGGACGGTAGCCATTTGTGGTCGATATTTTTTACATAAAATCGTTGCCATTATATTTCCACCGAATGCTGGTCGACTTGCTAGTAAGAGGCCGGTATCTTCTTCAATATCCAATATGGTTGTATCAGCAGTTAGTCCAGTTGGAAGGTCAGTCGCAACAGCACTAGCTAAGTCCTTTCCATTTGGAGTAGCTCCGTAAAGAATGACCTCTGGTTTATGTTTCTCACAACAATCAAACACAGCACGCATAAACGACTCAGTGCGGTAGTGGTTAAATAATTTATCATCGTATAGATATACGAGGTCTGCACCATACTCATACAACGTATCCACATGTTCCAGGACCCCATCACCAATCAATAACCCTGCTAGATCTGTTTTTCGTTTATTGGCTAATTCGCGTCCTGCTCCTAGTAATTCAAGCGAAACAGGGGCGACCTTTCCGTCTTTTATTTCGATAAATACCCAAATTCCTCGATAATCCTTAAAATCCACCTTTCTTCCTCCTCTTCCTGCTTCTATTGAAACAGCTCTTTCTTTTCTAAAACAACGTCAAGCAGTTGTTGAACTTGATCTTCCATGGTACCGGCTAATATTGTTCCTCCTTCAGGTTTAGGTGGTGACCATACTTTTGAAACAATGGTCGGTGAACCCTTTAAACCCAACTGGAGACGATCGATATTTTCTAAGTCTGCGACTGCCCAAACATATGGTTTGTATCTAGCGGCTCTCATCATATTTGGTAAAGGAGAATATGGAATTTTATTAATTTCCTTTTCAACGGCTAAAAGGCAGGGCAGTGGAGATTGAATTACTTCGTATCCATCTTCTAACTTTCGATGAACAATCATGTATTTTTCTTTTTGATTTACTTCAACGATCTTTTTCACAGAAGTCAGTGGTGGTATATCTAAGCGGCGGGCAATTCCGGGTCCAACTTGACCTGTATCTCCGTCGATTGTCATTTTTCCACAGATAACTAGATCAATAGGTTGAATTTGAGCGATTTTTTCTAAAGCTTTCGTTAGTGCATAGCTTGTTGCTAATGTGTCTGCACCTGCAAATGCTCGGTCAGAAATCATATAACCTTCATCTGCACCAATTTCGATGCACTTTTTAATAGCTTTAACAGCTGGAGGTGGTCCCATTGTTAAAACTGAAACGGTGCCTCCGTATTTTTTCTTTAGACGGACAGCCTCTTCAACGGCGTGTGCATCATAGGGATTTAAAATTGCTGGCGCACTTGCGCGGTCCATGGTGTTTGTTTTTGGATTCATTTTGATTACCTTTGTATCAGGAACTTGTTTGATACAAGCCACGATATGAAGCATTTGTTTTTCACTCCTTTGCCTAAACGTTATTAACGATAGTCGTTACTTTATGTATATAGATGAACAATTAAAAAAATGCGAATATTATTACTATTAACGGAGTGGTATCTACAAATTTACAATTGTCCCAATAGATGCAAGGGATAAGCTTAGAAATATTTTTCGTTTTTATTAGGAATGAGTGGTGTTAACTGGAGTAACGTCTTATAATAAAAGTGAGTAATCACTCATTTAATAGGCTGGAGGGAAAGAAATGAAGCCATTGCACATTTCAGTTAGCGATGTAACAAAAAGCTTTGCATCACAAACAGTCGTACAATCTATTAGTTTCAATATTATAAAGGGGAAATCTTTGGGTTATTAGGACCTTCAGGTGCTGGGAAGACGACGCTTGTGAAGATGATTGCGGGAATTGAAATTCCTAGTAGCGGAACCATTCAAATAAACGACGTAAGAATGCCGCATCTAGGCACTCTAAACAAGATCGGCTATATGACTCAATCAGATGCTTTATATAATGAGCTAACAGCCTTGGAGAATTTAGAGTTTTTCGCAACAATTTATCGCTTAAAAGGGCCGCTTAAAAAAGAAAGAATACAGGAAGTAATAGAGCTAGTGAATTTAGACGCTGACTTAAAAAGCCAATTAGCAACTATTCAGGAGGAATGAAGCGAAGATTATCTTTGGCCATCTCCCTCTTGCACCGACCTGAAGTTTTAATTCTAGATGAACCAACTGTTGGGATTGACCCGGTTCTTCGGCAGTCTATTTGGAATGAGTTGAAATTGTTAAGTAACGCTGGGACTACGATCATCGTAACTACTCATGTTATGGATGAAGCGGAAAAATGTGATCGATTGGGGATGCTTCGCAACGGGAGATTACTAGCAATGGGCTCTAGTGAAGAACTTAAAAATGAGACTAGGTCAGAATCGTTAGAGGAAGTATTTTTGCATTATGGAGGTGCACGTGGATGAGAATTAAGGCAATTGTCATTCGGATTATCCGTCAATTTATTCGAGATAAACGTACCCTTGGGATGATTGTTGTTGCACCTATTTTTATTCTCTGGCTAGTGTCGCTTGTGTTTTCCGGAGATAAAATTGAACCAATCATTGGGGTAGTAAATGGAAATACAGCATTACTTGAGCAATTTGAAACCGTAATTTCCTACGATTATGAAGAGGATGCTTTAAAAGATCTATTAAATGAGGAAATTCACGGTTATATAAAAGGCGAGGAAACACCGCTAAAAGTCGTTTTGGAAGGTAGTGATCCGACCAGCAGCCAAGTTGTTCTTCATACGGTTCAAAGTGCTTTTCAAAACCTTCAACCTTCTACAAATGAAAAGGTTCAGCCTGAAGTTATCTATTACTATGGATCAAAAGAGATGAGTACGTTTGACAATATTGGGCCATTCTTAATTGGGTTTTTCGTTTTTTTCTTTGTCTTCATCATCGCCGGTGTTTCATTCTTGCGCGAACGAACAAGTGGAACATTAGAAAAATTGCTGTCGACTCCTCTAAGAAGATGGGAGATTGTCATTGGCTATGTGTGTGGATTTGGAATTTTTACAACGATCCAAACAGCCATTATTGTTTTCTTTTCAATTAAAGTATTAGGAATGATGATGGAAGGATCAATTTGGGCGGTAATGCTAATCACTTTGACACTGTCGATTACTGCACTGACACTTGGTACCCTACTTTCTGCATTCGCTCGAAATGAACTACAAATGATTCAATTTATTCCAATTGTCATTGTTCCGCAATTTTTCTTTTCAGGATTATTGAATTTAGAGACGATGTCACCATGGCTTACACACCTAAGTAAGATAATGCCACTCTCATATGGAGGCGAAGCTATGCGAGATGTGATGATCCGTGGTAAAGGATTAACAGAAATCACTAGTAACCTTCTTGTGTTAATTTTATTTTCAGTTGGGTTTATGGTATTCAATAACTTTGCATTAAAAAAACATCGCAAGATATAGGGGGAAATTGTCTCTTCCCATGTAAAAGTTTATAATAAGCGTACTGTTTAGCCTTAAAGGAGCATGAGATGATGCCACAAAGTGACTCGTTACGGGAATTATTACTCTTAGATTCAACTAATCGTAAATATAGTGAAAAGCAATTAAAGATATTAGAAGCAGCGATTGATACATTTTCAGAAAAAGGCTTTGCTGCAACCTCCACGAGTGAAATTGCACAAAAAGCGGGCGTTGCTGAAGGAACGATCTTTCGCCATTACAAAACAAAAAAGGACTTGCTCATATCAATCGTGACCCCGTTCATGACGAAATTACTAGGTCCGATGTTTGCAAAGGAGTTTGTTAAAGAAGTATTTGATATTTCGTACAATAACTTTGAACAATTTATCCGCAAACTAGCATATAACCGCTATGAATTTGTGAAAAACCATCGTATTGTTGTAAAAATTCTAATTCAGGAAATTTCATTTCATGATGAATTAAAAGAGCCATTTATTGAGCTGTTTCATGATCAAATCTACCCAAAATTCCATGAAAAAATAATCTACTTTCAAACAAAAACTGAAATTGTTTCGCTTCCAGCGGACACGATCATAAGATTAATTATTAACACAATTGTTGGTACACTTCTATCAATGTTTTTACTCTTACCAGAAAAGAATTGGGAGTATGAACAGGAGATGGAGCAGACGATACAGTTTTTAGTAAATGGTTTAAAGGTGCAAAGCTGATGAATGCCTTTTGTTAGAAAAGATGCCGCTTTGAGAAAAATAGACTAACTGAAAAAAGGATTTCCCTTACTATTCATAGAAATGTGGTAGTAAGTTTTTTTTCGTAAATATTAGAACAATCATGGTTTACATTGTTTGAATAGTTTTTTTCCATGAAAGGATGAGCCTTAAAGATGATAAAAAAGGTAGAACATGTCGCAATTATTGTTACAGATCTTGATAAAGCAATTGAATACTACTCAACAATGTTTAATTTTGTCCTAAGAACTAGAGGGAAAAATGAGCGTAGAGAAATGGCGTTTATTAGTCATAAAGATCAACCTAACTTTGAGATCGAACTTATCAGGGATATAACCCCAGAAACTCAATATTCAGAGATTGGTATTGTTAATCACCTCGCTTTTACGGTAGATGATATTGAAGAAGCGATAGCGTATTATAAAAACAAAGGGATCGTCTTTTTATCAGAAACCTATAATCTAGCAATCGATGGAGCAAAAGTAATCTTCTTTAAAGGTGCGGACCAAGAATTACTGCAGCTTGTTCAGCCTAATCGAGAACTTACAATTAGTTAAAATCTCTAAAATTAATTTTATATTGGTAGTGAACGAGCAGATGCTTGGCTTTAGATAAATGAGTCTTGGGACAAATGTTTTTGTCTTAAGGCTCATTTATTAATGTTCAAAAAGGAAAGAGCCTTACTCTTAATTCAAGAATTCATATTAAATTCATATTCGTAGTGTACACTTGTCTAGGAGAAAATAAGGTTTAAGGTAGGAGATTGAATGTCTTATAGAATCCTTGTTGTTGAAGATGATGTATATATTCAAGAGTTAATTAAAGAATTTTTGCAAGCACAAAATTATCAGGTAGACGTAGTTGATGATGGGATAAAAGCATGGAAACTAATAAATCATGCTGAAAAAAACTATGACTTAGTTTTGCTAGATATTATGCTCCCTAATTTGGATGGGTTCTCGTTGTGTAAGATGATTAGACAAAAATCGTCTGTACCTGTCATTATCTTAACTGCACTAAACGAAGAAAAGGATCAGTTAAAAGCTTTTGAACTAGAAGCTGATGATTTTCTTTCAAAGCCATTTTCTTTCAATGTTCTTGTAAGGAGAGTTGAGGCAGTCTTAAGAAGGGTAAATAGTAATTCTGTTCACCAAAACCTTTTAGCATTCAAACGACTAAAGCTCGAGCTAGGCAGCTATAAAGCATATGTTGATAATCAACTAATTGAATTAACCGTAAAAGAATTTGAAATCCTGCAGATGTTCTTAGAAAATATCGGGATTGTTTTAACGAGGGACGTCATTTTAGAGAAGGTCTGGGGCTATGATTTCTTTGGGGACAATCGAATTGTAGACGCCCATATAAAAAACATCCGCAAGAAAATTGGGTTACCTTATATTAAAACAATTAAAGGATTAGGATATTCCTTAGAAAGGGAGAGGCATGAAAAAAGGGATCACGCTTAAAATTTTTACGATAACTAGTGCTTTATTAGTGGTCTCAGCTTTAATCATTTATTTAACATTATATTTTCTGCTGCCTACCTATTACTACAGCTATAAAAAATCGAATTTAAATGACGGTGTTGCTAATTTAATTGAAAGAATAGCAGTTAGTCGAATAGAAGAGGTAGAATTCCATTTTAATGATTTTGTTGAGAGCTATAATGTTCGTTTAATCGTACAAAATGAATTTGGTTATGTCATTTATTTTCCAATGGACCGTTTCTTTCATGATAGTAAAGGAAGAAACGGACTGCCAGGGAGAAATAGTGTAAATAGAAGGCTTTTAGAAGATAATTGGAACAATCCAAACCTGATTACGATTGTTGAACCTATCAAGTTTCGGCAAGATCCAAACGAATATGTTTTAACCGTATCAGCTCCCTTGCAACCAATTGATGAGGCCTCGGACGTAATCCTGATGTTTTTCCCTTATATGCTAATTATCATCGGCGTTATTTCAGTTATAGGTGGATATGTTTATTCGAATTTACTATCAAAACCGTTGCTTACGCTAAATAAAACCGCGAAAAAAATGGCTGACTTAGATTTTTCAACTAAATCTACTATTCATACCAATGATGAGTTAGGGGAATTATCGAGGAGTCTCAATAAACTTGCCATCAATTTGCAAAATAGTATGGATGAGCTAACTGAAGCCAATGCTCAATTGAAGGACGATATTCAAAAAGAACGGGACCAAGAACAAAAACGGAGCGAGTTTATTGCAACAATCTCACACGAATTAAAAACACCGTTAACTGCCGTTTCTGGGCAGATTGAAGGAATGATTCATGGAATTGGAAGCTTTAAAGATCGTGAAAAATATTTAAAGCAATCGTATACGATTTTAAAAGATATGGAGAAGTTAGTTCAGGAAATTCTTGATGTATCCCAACTTGAAAGCTCATACTTTAGTCCGCAAATTCAAAAAATTAATTTGTCTAGGCTAGTTAATCAAACGTTCGATGGCTTTCAGTTCTTTTCTGAGCAAAAACAACTAGATGTTCAACTGTCCATTGAACCAGATGTGTTCACTTTTGGGGATGCTAAGTTAATTACCAGGGCAGTAGCAAACGTTTTTAGTAATGCACTCAAGTATACAGACAATGGAAAGCAAATAAAATTGAGCTTATTTACGGATGTTGAAGGACCGCACCTAACGATTATGAATGCATGTGCTTTTATTGAAGAAGATGAGCTCGGAAAGATATTTGAGCCTTTCTATCGAATTGAGAAATCCCGAAACCGGAAGACAGGTGGAAGCGGCTTAGGACTTTATATAGTTAAAAAAATATTTGACCTCCATAATATTAATTATTCGATTGAGAATGTAACAGATGGGGTCTTGTTCACTATCAACTTTAAAACAACATAGCCTAAAAGAAAGAGGCTGCCCCAAAAAAGTGTCAGACACCGCTAGTATTAGGAGCCGTGTGGAAGACACTTTGGGTACTGCCTCTTTTTTCTTTGAAAATTCATTTTCACTTCATCTTAAATTCATATAGCCAACTTATACTGAGATTGCAGATAGGAAAGAAATCTTACTCTGTAAAAATGTTCTGGGAGGAAGATCAGTATGAATAAGAAGTGGGCAATCTTAGGTTTAGGAATCTTGCTAGGAGCTACAACTTTCACTACAGTTTTCGCCAGTGATGTAGCACCTGAAGAAGAAACACCGAGGTACAACTTTCAGTTTAAACAACAAATTGTCTTTAAGTCTGAGGAAAAACTAGCGGAAATGGCAGAAGAAAAAGGGATTTCGATTGAAGAATTTAAAGCTGAATATGGTGAAAACGGATACTCTTTCCGTAATGGTTTTAAACGAAAAGGGATGCGCATGAATGGAAATGGTGAGTGTTTACAAGATCTGGCTGAAGAAAAGGGTGTCAATTTAGAGGATTTAAGAGAACAATTCTTAGCAGAAAACGAAGCGAAGCATGAACAAAGGCTAGCAGACTTAGCTGAGAAATTAGAAATGACCGTTGATGAGCTTAAACAACAGCAAATAGAAAAACGACTTGAAAGAGAAGAGTTGAGAGAACAAAAGCACGCAGAAATGGCTGAGCAAGCTGGAATGACTGTCGAAGAATTTAAAGAGAAAATCCCAGGGAAAAGAGGTATGAGACATTTTAATAAAGGTTTGTAAATAATTGAATGGTTGGCGACTTTCATGTTCTCAGAGTTGCCAACCACTTTTATTATGGAATAGGAAAGCTATTTAGCTAAGGATGTGTGTTAGCATACAGAAGTAGAAAGAGGTACTTAATTGTGAAAAATGTAAAATATGCAGTACTTATTATGGTTTCTATGTTACTTATAGCTGCTTGCAGTGAGACTGAAGATGCTAGCGCGCCAGAAGATTTGAGGGTATATAAGTTTGAAGCAATTGATTTAGAGAATCTTTCTTCCGAAAAAATAGTTGCAAGCTATGAAGGAGGAGAAGTAACTGGAGAGGAATTCGCCAAATATTTAGCGCTACAAGCCTTTTTAAACCCATATGCGCCAATAAATGACGAAGAATATCGTTTGGATATGATCTATGATTTGATTGTAGAGAGGCTAACAGGAAGTTTGGCAACAGAATTAGAATGGGCAAATGAACAAGTGGAACTAATATGGAACCAAATTTCACTGTCGTATGAAGATGAGACATTACAAGATGCCTATGAAATCCTTCAAATAAGTGAAGAGGAGATAAAAGCAGCATTAATTTCATTATTGAACATAGAAACCTATTTTGAACAACAAATCACTGAAACTGAGATAGTAGAGTTTTATCACTCAGTTATCGATGAACTCACAACCGCAACCTTTACGCATATTCTGATTGGTATCAATGAAGACAAGTCAATTGAAGGACAGGAAGTACGTACAGTAGCGGAAGCGTTACAAATCGCAAATAAGGTGCAGCAAAGACTTTTAGCTGGAGAAGATATGGGAGATCTAGTTAGTCTGTTCTCTGATGATGGTGGCAGTATTGAAACGAATGGACGGTATGAAAATATTGCAGTCGCAGGATTGGTACCAGAGTTTCGGAAAGCGCTGGTTGAGCTGGAATTACATACGATTAGTGATCCAGTGCCAACAGAGTACGGCTATCACATTGTTAAGCTAGAAGATCTTTATGTCCTCCCTTTTGAGGAAGTAAAAAATTCATTAGTCGGAGAATTAATTCATGAGAAGTATCTTGCCTATTTCTATGAAGAATTACCAACAAAAATCATCGAAATAAATCTATAGAGGGAACAATTGTAACTCATTTGCTACCCTAATCAATTATGATCAAATGAAACAAGATTGGTTAGGAGGTAGGAGATGGATTTAAAAGATAAGGTTGTCTATATTACTGGAGCTGCAAGTGGTATTGGATTTGAATTGGCAGAATCATTTGCAGAAATTGGAGCAAAAGTAGTACTTACTGATTTAAATAAATCATTAGTTGTAGAAAAAACAAATCTCTTAAAAGCAAGAGGCTATGAAGTGGTCGGGGTACAATGCGATGTTTGTTCAGAAGAGGCTATAAAGGCATCAATAGAACAAACGATAAATGTATTTGGGAGACTAGATATTCTAATCAATAACGCAGGTCTACAATATGTTTCTCCAATTGAGGAATTCCCGACATCTAAATTTGAACTGTTATTGAAAGTGATGGTTACAGGAGCATTTATCGCAATAAAAGAAGTATTTCCGATTATGAAAAAGCAACAATTTGGTAGAATTATCAATATAGCCTCTATAAATGGACTTGTTGGCTTTGCAGGGAAAGCTGGATATAATAGCGCAAAACACGGAGTAATTGGTCTCACAAAAGTAGCTTCCTTAGAAGGTGCTGACTATGGAATAACAGTCAATGCGCTATGTCCTGGTTACGTTGATACACCGTTAGTGAGAAATCAATTGTCTGATCTAGCAAAAACAAGAAATGTCCCCGTAGAAAAAGTGTTAGAGGAAGTTATTTATCCATTAGTACCACAAAAACAATTATTGCAACCAAAAGAAGTAGCTGATTATGCCATTTTTTTAGCTAGCACAAAGGGAAAATCAATTACAGGTCAGTCAGTTGTCATAGACGGGGGCTATACGGTACAGTAATCTGTCTAGCAGATCGGTGGATATTGAGCTTTTTTGTATACAATCTTACAAGTAGCTACTCGTAAGAACGTCTAAAAACATCAAACCGTGCTAAAGGAAAAACCTTATTTGCATCGATTTGCAGGTAAGGTTTTTAATTTTTAATAAACATATCTTTCTTCTCTTCAGAAGCTATTGGTAGGTGAATACTAAAAGTAGTTATATCATCATTAGATTGACAGCTGATCGTTCCATTATGTTTTTCAATGATTTTTTTACAGACAAATAAGCCTATCCCAGTACCTAATTCTTTTGTTGTGTAAAAAGGTTCAAAAATGATTTCTCTTGTTTCGTCAGGAATAATTGGACCATTATTGGAGATTTCAATGACAATATTTTCACCGTTAATATCCGTACGGACAGAGATCTCTCTAGGTTTTTCCTTTTTATTTATGGCATCTATGGAATTCATTAATATGTTTAAGAACACTTGCTTCAATTCATTTTTATTTGCAAGAGTTTGTGCTTCTGGACCGAAGTAAGTTAGTACATTGACATCGATATCGACAATGCTTGGGTAAAGAAACTTGATAATATCTTCTAACAACAAATGAACAGTAACGATTTCCTTTCGCTGTTCTTGTGCTCCCTCATTTTTAGAGGTGTGAAGAAATTGGGTAATCCGAAATTTAAGCTGATCAAGTTCATGGTCAATGATATCTAAGTATTTTAAAGTTGGGTAATCTGTTTTTAATAATTTTATAAAACCGATAACTGCAGTAAGCGGATTTCTAAATTCATGAACAAAGCTAGACGACATCTGTCCAAGTAAGGTTAATTTAACTTTATGAGTTTCATTGAGAAGTATATTTTTTTCTTCAATTTCTAATTCCTTTAAGACGGTATACCTCTGTACAGCATAGTAGCAAAATTTATCAAAGCTTTTATTGAGATTCTCAATTGCCACTTGTAAATCCTCCAAAGAAGTTTCAGCCGAAAATAAGTGTTTGATCATAATTGTTCTTCCGAAATTCACATTTTGAACAAAATCACCTATATTTACCTTTGCTTCAACCCGTTCTTTGGCAACTTTGTAAGCGAGCAGCTTTAGTTCCTCGTCAGTAATTGTATTGATTAATGTTTTCTTTATTAATTGATACATTTGAGTTCCGTTTTCTTTTACCTTATCTTTATGGAGGTCATATTGATGTAGACAAATGTTTTGCCACCATTCCTCTAGAAAATTAGCCTCGTTTTTTTCGATAAATACTAATAAATTATTATCTGCTGAAATGGAATTCAATTTCCCTCACCTACTTTCATAAAGAAAAGATCATTGTTACTAATTCTACAACCATTCTAGTGTTCCTTTTAAAATTTTAAAATAATTTGTAATATTTTTAGTGAGGAAAAAGATCTAAATTTGTAAAATAAAGATAGAAGCTGACACTTATTGTGTCAGCTTCCTTCGTTTAGGCTAGCTTCAGGGCGCTTATGCCTTATTCCATTGATCCTCTAATTGCACGTTAGCAGCTTTAAGCATTGTATAAACAGGGCATCGTGATTCAACTTTTTCTTGAAGCTCTTTAATTCGTTCTTCAGTTTCACCTGTTGTAACAGTAGCTTCTACAGTGATTGTTTCAAAATAAGGACGCACAGAAGGGTCACCCATAAATCCTCTTGGGTCAAATTGTCCTTTTATTTTAAATGATAAATCCTGAAGATCGAAATTCATTTCACGAGCTACAACCCGCGCTGTAACATTTTCACAAGCAGCAAGTGCTCCTAAAACTGATTGTAACGGGTTAGGACCTAAGTCTTGACCACCCATTTGTTTTCCTTCATCAATAATAAACTCATGTTTGCCAGCTTTATTTGTCACCGTAATTCCCTCAGTTTTCGCATTCACTAATAATGTCATTTTGTTAGCCATATCTATCACTCACTTTCTTAATTTTTTTTAATTTTGGATTTCTGTTTGTTTAAACCACTTTTTGCTAGCAAGTTTACCGTAATAAGCAATACTTTGCTGTTGTACGATAAAGGCAATTGTCACAATTAATGCTGCTTCTGCTCCAAAGGCAGTTGCGCCCAAACCAATTGCTATTGAAAGGTTTCGAAGAACTGTACCGTTAACCAACGCTATCCCGTCAGCACGGTTTAAAAATTTAATAGCAAAGAATGTACTTATGACATAATTTAAGCCATAAAATACAAGCAAAACAATGATAGCAATAGCAATTAACTGTAGGTTAGAGACAATCATATTTGCCTGTGAACTAATACTCACGAAAACAACGTATAACATTGCCCAGATACTCAATGGAGCAAATTTAGGTTTAATGTTTTTCTGGAATTGCTCGAGTGTATATTTCTTTAGTAGGTACTTAAAAGTAAAGTGACCTAAGAACATTGGTAAAAAAACAACCAAGGCTATCGTACGCATGGTAAGTAAGATATCAATGTTGACGTATTGACCAACCATTGCTAATAAATACCATGGCGTTACCAAAGACCCGATGATAAGACCAAAAACCGTTAGTTTTACTGATGCTGGTACATTCCCTTTTTGAAGCGCAGTCCAGGAAATTGTCATCCCACTTGTTGGTAATAGGGCTGCTAATGCTAAACCTGCAAACATCATAGGGTATTCAGTTAAGAAAGCTTTTCCTAATAAATAGGCAATGACTGGAATGATTACAAAGTTAATCGCCACCGAATAGCCTAAAATCTTACCACCTTTTAATGTTGTCAATTCCTTTAACTTAAAGCCAACCAATGTTGCGTAGATCATAATAATTGTAGCAATTAATATTGTTCCTCTTAGAAAGGAAGTATCAACAAGTGTTCCAACAATAAATCCTAAAATAAGAGTTAATGGCACACTAATAAGTAAATATTTTTGAGGCAAATTATAGATAGTTTTCAATTGGTAATCCCCCTCCTTTATTTAATTCATATACCCTATTGGGTATACATATACTATAAGGGGTATGCAAACGTTTGTCAACAACCTTTTTCTAAAGAATTGGGTCATAAAGGAAATCGTATGAGAGATGGGCGTTGCAGTATATTTGACATCTATAAATAAGGAAGTTTTTAGCCTTTTTTAGTAGATAAAGAAGTTATTTCAAAGGATTAATCCTCGTTGAGCAATTGGTTACCCTATTTATATCTTCATAAAATAATCACATTTTTATTTTATAATTCGCTATATGGTTGAAATTTATAGTATAGGAAAGCATCTATCAAAAAATTATGATGGTACTTTAGTAAAAAGTATGTACCTTAAACCAAATGTATTTTCGAGTTAGGAGTTTAATTTATGGAAGAAAATTTAGTCCGATTTTTTGAAGAATATTCGAATTATGCCTTATTAATAAGTATTTTAGCTAATATAATAGTCGCAGTTTTTGGTGTTATCCCGAGCTTTTTTGTTACCGGTGCAAACATTCTCTTTTTTGGGTTTTGGCTGGGTACGCTAATCTCATTTTTAGGAGAAGCCGTTGGGGCAATTGTCGCCTTTGTCCTCTATAGAAAAGGCTTTAGAAAGTTATCAACTTTAACAGTGGAGAAGTATCCCAAAGCAAAAATGTTACTTTGGAAACAAGGAAGAGAAGCCTTTTACTTAATATTATCTTTAAGACTATTACCTTTTGTACCTTCTGGATTAGTTACATTTATCAGTTCAATAGGAAAAGTTTCATTTATTATTTTTGCAATTGCAAGTACGTTAGGAAAGGTCCCAGCCTTATTAATTGAAGCTTATTCGGTTTATCAAGTTACGCAATGGACATGGCAAGGAAAAGTAATCCTAGTTGTTATCGGATTATATATAGTACTACTAGCCTTTAAAAATAAAAAAACTAGGGTATAATAACACGAAATTTCTGGAGGAATGCAAAAATAAATAATGGATATTTAATAGCTTTATACAATGTCATTGTTATTGTAAGCTATTTTTGTTTCGTGTTCGTAGTTGATTAATAAGAGAGTTAACAGAAAAAGATTGGAACCTAATTTTCATCCAATCTTTACGTTGTTTTTAAGGTTCTTTTCGTAAACTTTGTTGCTTTTAGGTCGTAACCAAGCATTCGCTTGGTTACGACCTAAAAGCAATTAGTAGTCTAAATAGTGCACCTTGAATTCCACATAACTTCTTCATTTCTTCTTCATATCTTAGAAGTATCATAAAAATAGGAAAACAAAGATGAATTTATTCTGATTAACAAAGAGGTGATAAATGATGATGGCCGGAGGGTACGGCTTTGGAGGTTTAGGAATACTTGGCATGTTTTTTCAAATCGCTATGATGCTGGGGTTCGTATTTTTAATTGTATATTTGTTTCAAAGTTTCTCTAGATCAAACGATAAAAAGTTAAGTTCAGGAGAGAAGACAAGTGTACAAATTCTAGAAGAACGCTATGCTCGTGGAGAGATTGATGATGAAGAGTTTAAACAAAAGAAAATTGTTCTAAGAGCTAAGTAACCATTTTAATAGAATGGGGCATCTTTAGAAGTTGTTATTTTGAAGGTCTTTGAATACCTTATCACATAAGATATAGGACAATTTTTATTAAGTGATTTGTAATTCAAGTTAAAAAAGGGATGGAGAGCAACTCTCCATCCCTTTTATTTATACTTTTGTCGCTCATCTCATCGTTGACTCTACAAAATGAATTTGAAATTGTTAAACAATCAATACAATAAACCTTGTATTTTTCATTCTTCTTTCATAATCTCTCCCTTCTCACAGAAATGCATACGTTTAACCTGACTTTAAAAACAAAATAGTGGTAATATCTTCCTGACACATTTTAGTCAAAAAAATCTCTTGCGTCTTGATACCCCTCGTAGTATGATTACAATATATTACGATATACCTGTTAGGGTATAATTGTTAAGGGGGAGTTATTGATGACAGAAACAAATAACATCAATCGCCGTACCTTTTTGAAAAGGTCGGCTCAAGCTACAATAACAGCTGGTGTCGTTGCGACGACAAGTAATTCTGTTTTTGCTGCTGCAACAGAAACAGAAGCTACAGGATATATTGGTTCAATTATTGATTTAACAAAGTGTGATGGATGTGTAAACTATGATACGCCACTTTGTGTAACTGCATGTAAGACGAAAAATGAACATCGTTTTCCTCAACCAGAAGGTCCTTTAAAGAACTATTGGCCACAAAAACGACATGAAGATTATTCAAAAGAACAGGATCGTACGGATCGCTTAACACCTTACAACTGGACGTTTATTGAACAAGTAGAGGTTTCTCATGATGGCATTACCGAGATGGTTTCTATCCCACGCCGTTGTATGCACTGTATTGATGCCCCTTGTCAAAAACTCTGTCCTTTTGGAGTTATTGATAAGACTGAACAGGGTGCAGTAAAAATTGATGAATTTTTCTGTATGGGTGGAGCAAAATGTCGTGATGTATGTCCTTGGGACATCCCACAGCGTCAAGCCGGTGTAGGTGTTTATATGCACATTGCACCAGATTTAGCTGGTGGTGGGGTTATGTATAAGTGTGATATGTGTAGCGATTTACTTGCAAAAGGAGAAAGCCCAGCATGTCAAACTTCGTGTCCAACTGGAGCAGTAGAGTTTGGCCCTGTTGACCAAATGAGAAAACTAGCTCAGGAAAAAGCTGCTGAAATTGGTGGTTATGTCTATGGTGACGATGAAAATGGTGGAACGTTAACGTTCTATGTTTCAAAAGTTCCATTTGATAAAATTAATGATGCAATTGTTAAGAGTAAAGCAGAAGCAAAAGCCAAGAGCCAAGATAAGCGCCCAGATGGTCGACCAAATATGGAGCCAAAAGTAGGCAATATGCTTGATACGACTCAAGGTTTAATGCTTGCAACGTTGATCGCACCAATTGCAGGTGCTGCAACTGCAGGTATTGCAGCTTATAAAACATTAAAAGGTAAAAAGAATGAAAGTGGTGATAAGCATGAAGAATAAGAAAGAGAAAATTCTTAGGCAACCTTTATCAAACCGTTTTGTTCACTGGGGTTCAGCAATTTCAATCATTATGCTAATTATCACAGGGTTAGGTCAGATGCCACTTTATGGACGCTATTTGCTCGTCCAACCATTTGGAACAGGCTGGTTAACAAGATATGATATAACGCTTTATGTTCACTACTTCTTTGCTGCTTTATTAATTTTCATCATTTTTTATCATCTTGTTTATCATTTAATTCGAAAAGAATTTCACATCATACCTAAAAAAGGTGATGTTAAGGCATCGTATGAAATTATTAAAGCGATGGTCATGCGTAAACACGAGCCGCCTAGTGAGAAGTATCTACCTGAACAACGATTAGCATATGCATTTTTCGCTTTTGCAATCGGTCTAGTGATTGTCACTGGTTTATTCAAAGTTATTAAAAATATTCAAGGAGTTCAAGCATCTAATGAATTTTTGCTATGGGGTGCTCAACTTCATAACTTAGCGACAGTCTTAGTAATCCTTGGAATTGTTATGCACTTAGGAGCCTTTGTGGTCAAGGCAAATCGAAAAATGTTACCTGGTATGTTTACAGGATACGTTGATAAGGAATATGTAAAAGAACGCCATACGATCTGGTATAAAGAGCTAGAGGAGGAAAAAGCTAAAAAGAAAAAAAAGGTAATGTAAGCTTTGAAACGAAAGGAGTCGAACGTTGATGGCAGAAGAGAAAAAATGTAATCCCGTTAGTGGTTGAGCTGCTCCAACTTCCACTACCAAGGTTAAGCAAACAAAAATACCGTCTGTTTGACCAGGTACATGGGTATGGCTCCTGGTAGGAGTTTATTTCATCATTCAACATTTATTCTTTAAATAAGGCAGTATGCCTAAACTAACTATGACAATAGGTCCCACCAACTTGCGAAAAAACTACCATTTTATGGTGGTTTTTTCTTTATGAAAATAAGGGAACACTGCTTATATATCTAAAAGTTTTGTTACCATAGGAGGAAATGAGATGTTTCATTATACGGTCGAAACAACAAATTCAATTAACGAGACAATTAAAAGCTTGGAGAAAAATTTAGCTGAAGAGCAGTTTGGCATCCTATGGAAATTTGATGTAAAAGCAAAATTATTGGAAAAGGGTTTGAATTTTGAGGATGAGTATCAGGTTTTAGAAGTTTGTAACCCCGTGGAAGCGGAGCGAGTGTTAAGCCAAAATAAAATGATAGGCTACTTTTTACCATGCAAAATCGTAGTCTTTGCGGATAAAGGAAAAACGATGCTAGGAATGCCAAAACCAAGCTTTCTAATTAATTCAGTAACTGAAGATGACAAAGACTTGCTAGAGATGGCTAAGGATATCGAGAAGCGTTTAATTGATTGTATTAACAAAAGTATGTAAGAACTTTTATCGCCGAGCATATCGGCGTTTTTTAATTCCCTAAAAAGGAAAATGGTTCAATAACTAGCTATTACTTCGACAAATTTTATCATACCCCGTAGGAGATAGTAAGAAAGAACGGAGGTGAGATGATTATGCCTTATACTGAAACGAAAATTCCTGAAATTACACCAAAAGAAGTAAAGGAAATGATAAAACAAGGAAAAGATCCAAGCCTTGTTGATGTAAGGGAATTACAAGAGGTTATGGCTGGGAAAATTGAAAATGCAAAGCACATCCCTTTAGGAGAAGTCTTAAGAAGGTTTGATGAGCTTGATAAAGATAAAGAACATATTATTGTGTGTCGATCTGGGAATCGTAGTGAGTTAGCTAGTGAGTGGCTACATCAGAAGGGATACAAAGTAAAGAATATGGTTGGTGGCATGGTGGATTGGAATAAAAGTTAATCGAGCTTAAGGGGGGAAAATCATGATTACTAGTAATAAAACACTAGATGCAAAAGGACTAGCTTGTCCAATGCCGATTGTTAAAACAAAAAGGAAATTGAAACCCTTGATCCAGGTCAAGTGTTGGAAATTCAAGCCACTGACAAAGGTTCAACAGCAGATATTGCAGCTTGGGCGAAAAATACAGGCCACCATTACTTGGGAACCGTTGAAGATGGGGAAATCCTAAAACATTATTTGCAAAAAGCAGATCCAAGTGAAATAAAAGAAGAAACAAAGCATCCCCATACCATTAGTATCGAGGACCTCCTTCAGAAGATTGAAGGAGATGAAAAAGTTACGGTATTGGATGTTAGGGAACCTGCCGAATATGCTTTTGGTCATATCCAAGGTGCAAAATCGATTCCCTTAGGGGAGTTAGAGAAGCGGTTCGAGGAATTAGATCAGAATGAGGAAATCCACGTGATTTGTCGTACTGACCGCAGAAGTGATTTAGCTGCTCAACAATTAACTGAAAAGGGTTTTAAAAATGTAAAAAATGTAAGTGACGGGATGAGTAAATGGACAGGTTCAGTTACTAAAAATTAATAGGAGGAATTTATATGGCGACAACCAAATTAGCTATTATTGCAAGTAACGGTGGTTTGTTTGATGCTTATAAAGTATTTAATATTGCAACGGCAGCAGCAGCTACAGATACAGAAGTAGCGATTTTTTTTACTTTTGAAGGATTAAACTTAATTCATAAACAAGCCTATGGACAACTTCAAATGCCAGAAGGCAAAGAACATTTTGCTGAGGGCTTCAAAAGTGCAAATGTGCCGAGTATCCCTGAACTAGTTGATGTGGCAATTGAAATGGGTGTAAAAATCATTGCTTGTCAGATGACAATGGATGTGATGAATTTACAAAAAGAAGATTTTATTGACGGAATTGACGTTGGTGGTGCTGTTACATTTTTAGACTTTGCAAATGGAGCTAACATCACACTTACATTCTAAATGAAATGGGGCTATGCAAACTATGACAGCGGGAACAACTGTTAAAGGCATCTCAGTTCAGGAATTAACAAAAAAGGTTATTAATGGTGAACGCCTATTTATATTAGATGTTAGAAATGAGACTGATTTTGATAATTGGAAAATTGAAGGAGAAAATGTTGAGATCATCAATAAACCTTATTTTGAATTAATGGATGGGCTCGAAGCGATTGTAGATAAACTCCCAAAAAATGAACCTATTTATGTTGTATGTGCGAAAACAGGATCATCGGAGTTTGTAGCAGGGGAAATTGCAGAAGCTGGTTATTCAAATGTGTTTTATATGGAAGGTGGAATGAAAGGCTGGAGTGAATATTTAGAGCCAATCAAAGTAGGTAACTTGAGTAATGGTGCTATCCATCAATTTGTGAGAATTGGTAAGGGGTGTTTATCATATCTTATTGAGTCAGAAGGTAAAGCAATTATTGTTGATACAAACCGCATGATTGAGCAATATGAAGCCTTTTTAACTGCGCATAACCTTAAGCTTGAAGCTTGTATTGATACTCATCTTCATGCAGACCATATTTCAGGTGGTAAAAGGTTAACTGAGAAGTGTGGAGGAACGTATTATTTACCTGAGAAAGATGCTGGTGAAGTAACATTCTCATATGAAAAGCTTGAGGATCAAGCGGAAATTAGTGTTGGTTCTATAACAGTGAAGGCTTTATATTCACCAGGTCATACAATTGGAAGTACCTCTCTAATCGTAGACGATAAATTTTTATTAACAGGGGATATTTTATTTATTGATTCCATTGGTCGTCCCGACTTAGCTGGTAAAGCGGAAGATTGGGTAAATGACTTACGGGAAACTCTTTACCAACGTTATAAAACAGTGGCTGCAGAGTTGACGGTATTACCTGCACATTTTATGGGGATTAAAGAAATGAACAAGGATGGTAGTATTTCTGAAAAGCTGGGTGTTCTTTATCAAGAAAATCATGGTTTAAATATAGGCGATGCTGATAAATTTAGACGAACAGTTACAGAAAACCTACCACCTCAACCGAATGCGTATCAAGAAATAAGACAAACTAATATGGGGAAAATAAATCCGGATGAAGAAGCACAAAGGGAAATGGAAATTGGTCCAAATCGCTGTGCTGTTCGAGAATAGGGGGAGTTTATTATGGATATTCAAGCTAATAAAGTATTGGATGCGAAAGGTCTTGCTTGCCCAATGCCAATCGTTAAAACCAAAAAAGCAATGGATGAATTAGGTTCTGGCGAAATATTAGAAGTGCATGCGACTGATAAAGGAGCAAAAAATGATTTATCTGCTTGGGCTACTTCAACTGGCCATGAATTAATAGGAGATAAAGAAGAAAGTGGAGTCTTTACTTTTTATATTCGAAAACACTAGGGGGCAATAGCCCTCTTTTTCCTAATTACATAAAAAGATAACAACATGTTGACAGTGTAAACTTTTTGTATTAATATATACCTACAGGGGTATAAAAAGAGGTTGAAGGAGGCTTATTATATGTTTAAAAAATTTATACCAGCGCTCGAATGGATTCCGAATTATAAAAGGACTGACCTAAGTGGTGACCTTTCCGCAGGCTTAATTGTTGCGATTATGTTAATTCCACAAGGGATGGCCTATGCACTGTTAGCTGGTTTGCCTCCAGTTATAGGATTATATGCATCAACGATACCATTACTTATTTATGCATTATTTGGTACTTCAAAGCATTTGGCAGTGGGACCTGTGGCAATTGTATCATTATTAGTACTAACTGGGGTATCAACGCTAGCAGAGCCTGGTTCTGAAGAATATATCGCTCTAGTACTACTACTTATGTTGATGATTGGTATTTTTCAATTACTCCTAGGAGTCTTGCGTCTTGGTTTTTTAGTCAATTTTCTATCCCATGCTGTAATCAGTGCTTTTACCTCTGCAGCTGCTATTATTATTGGATTAAGTCAATTGAAGCACTTGTTAGGAGTAAAACTTGAAGCAGGCAAGGATGTTTTTAAGCTACTCTATGAAGCATTTATGAGAGCATCCGAAATTAATCCGATTACTCTTTTAATTGGGATTGTTAGTATTTTAGTGCTTGTTTATGTTAAGAAGTTAATTCCAAAAATACCAGGCCCACTTTTGGTGGTTGTTATCAGTATTTTAGTTGTCTATGGATTTAATCTTGAAAATTACGGTGTGAAAATTGTTGGAGTGGTACCAAGTGGACTTCCAGGTTTATCATTGCCATCATTTGAGTTTAATGCCTTTATTGCATTATTACCAATGGCCATTACCATCTCACTCATTGGTTTTATGGAATCGATAGCGATGGCGAAAGCAATTGCTGCAAAAGAAAAGTACAAAGTGGTTGCGAATAAGGAGTTAATTGGATTAGGACTTGCAAATATTGGTGGATCGTTTTTCTCAGCTTATCCAGTTACAGGTGGTTTCTCACGTTCAGCTGTTAATTATCAGTCAGGTGCTAGAACGCCAATGGCTTCTGTGATAACTGCAATCTTAATTTTCTTAACTTTGTTATTTTTCACTAGCTTATTTTATTATCTACCGAATGCGGTTTTAGCCGCCATTATTATGGTTGCTGTTTATGGTTTAATTGACTTCAAAGAAGCTAAACACTTATTTAAAGTACGAAGTGTTGATGGTTGGACTTGGGTAATTACTTTTATCGCAACTTTAGTTATCGGAATTGAGCTTGGTATTTTAGTTGGAGTGGGGTTCTCACTTATCATATTTATTGGGAGAAGTGCCTATCCACATGTAGCGGAGCTTGGTTTTCTAACAAAAGAAAATGTCTACCGAAATATTGAACGTTATCCGAATGCAAAAGTATTTTCCGATGTCTTAATTTTTCGATTTGACGCATCATTGTATTTTGCCAACATGTCGTTTTTTGAAAATAAGTTAAGCGAACGAATACTCAATAAACCGGACACACAGTGGGTTGTCTTAGATTTTTCTGGCGTTAATTCGATTGATGCAGTTGCCTTACATTCGTTGAAAGAATTAATTCTTACTTATAATGAAGCAAGAGTTGAATTCTTGATTGCAGGAGTAAAAGGACCTGTTATGGATTTAATGAAAAAAGCCGGCTATCAAGAGAAGTTTGCTGAGAAAATCACATACCCTTCAGTTGATCATGTATTAAAAGATATAGAAAAAAAGTAGGGAGAAGAGAACTATGGAATTGTTTGAGTTAACCAAAAACAATGAGGAGTTTATTCGGAAAATAAAAGAGACTGACCCAGACTACTTTCAAAAATTAAAAGAAGGGCAAACACCTGAGTTTTTTGTGATTGCTTGTAGCGATTCAAGAGTTAGTCCATCAGTTGTTACACAATTACCTCTAGGTGCAATGTTTATCCATCGTAATATAGGGAATCAAGTTAATCTAAATGATGAGAGTTTTACAGCAAGTTTATATTATGCCCTTGTTCATTTAAAAGTGAAAAAAATTGTCATCAAAGGCCATACCGACTGTGGTGGAGTAAAAGCCGCATGGAAGGGTGTAGAAGACCTTGAGCTTTCAGGTTGGTTGAACAAAATTAGAAAGAATCTGCCATTCAAAGATGAAAACTGTAAGCTAACGTTAGACGAGTTAGCCAAAGAAAATCTTATAAGTCAGATGAAAAACTTAAAAACTCATCCTGTATATGAAAAATACGGTCAAAATGTTGAAATCTTAGGAGCATTGTTTCATGTTGAGTCGGGAGTACTTGAGTGGGTAAACACTCCCGAAGTTTCTCCCTAATAAGTTCCAAGGAGGTGGATGATTGAATGAATGTTTTATGGTTTGTTGGATTGTTGGGTAGCTTTCTTTTATATAAAAATTTCTTTCCGACTGTAGTGAAATGCATCAGCCCTGATTTGATTGAGATTGATGAGGAAACACTGATTGTTGATTTAAGAGATTATCATATAGCTGCAAAATTCCCAATAAAGGAAGCATTCGTTTTACCATTTGCCTATTTAAAGAGATATCATAAACAGCTAATGGGTAAAAAACTCCATATAGTAGCACCGGATACCAGTAGTTAGAAATTTGAGTATCAGGTTTTTAAAGGGCAAGGGCTACGAAATCTTAGGCTTTTGTATTGTCGAGTGCCAGGATAAAATGAAACGCTGTAGCTAAAAAACTAAGTGGAGGCCTATAAATGACTATCCTAATAAATGTACAATAGTTCTATTTGTAATTTGGTTTTTGTCGCAAAGGTTACTGCCAGCAAAAGGTGTGAAACAGATAACTACTTCGGATCTAAAACCAATGTTAAAGGATAAACAGATTCAATTTATTGATGTGCGAACTCCAATGGAATACAGATCAAATCATATTCGTCAATTTGAAAATATCCCACTTGCAATCTTGTCAAAAGAGCAAGGGAAATTGTCAAAGAAAAATGAAGTGGTAGTCATTTGCCAAAGTGGTACGCGTAGCAATACAGCAAGTAAGTTGTTAAAAAAGCAAGGCTTTCAAAATGTTACGAATGTAAAAGGTGGCATGTTAACTTGGGTTTAATGGTTGACATTACTTTTTAGATGTTTTATACTATACCCATAGTGGTAAAGGTAATAAACAAACCGATTAGTAATTGGTTATATAAATTTTTTTATAATTAATAATACCCATAGAGGTATAAAATAATAGAAGAGGTGAAGGAAATGGAAAAGAAAAAAACAACAATCATTTTATTTAGTGGAGATCTTGATAAGGCTTTAGCTGCTTTTATTATTGCGAATGGGGCAGCAGCGTATGATCATGAAGTTACGATCTTTTCAACATTCTGGGGGTTAAACGCATTCCGTAAAAGTGAGCATGTTCCTGTGAAAAAAGGATTATTAGAAAAAGCATTTGCTAAAATGATGCCTCGTGGTCCTGAAAAGTTAGGTCTTTCAAACATGCACTTTGCTGGTATGGGTCCAAAACTAATTAAAAATGTAATGAAAAAACACAATGCAATGCAATTGCCAGAGTTAATTGACATGGCGAAAGAACAAGGTGTTAAATTAGTGGCTTGTACGATGACTATGGATTTACTTGGTTTACAAAAAGAAGAGCTAATTGATGGAATTGAGTTAGCAGGTGTTGCAGCTTATTTAGGAGATGCATCAGAAGGTAATGTAAACTTATTTATTTAACTAAAAAGAAAAGGGTTTTGTCCCAGAACCTTAGTGTTCTGGCAGAACTCAATATAAATTAAATAGAATGAAACAATGAAAAACATTGTAAAAAATAGGAGGCAAAAGAATGATTAAAACAGACCAAACATTAGATGCAAAAGGTTTAGCATGTCCAATGCCAATTGTTCGAACAAAAAAGGCAATTGGTGAGCTTCAACCAGGGCAGGTACTAGAAATTCAAGCTACAGACAAAGGTTCAACAGCAGACTTAAAAGCATGGTCTGAGCGAACTGGTAATCAATATTTAGGGACGATTGAAGAAGCTGGAGTATTGAAGCATTATTTACGCAAAGCTAGCGGGGAAGACGAAAAACCAGAAACAAGTCATCCTCATATTGCTCAAAATGAAGACCTCGAAAAGAAACTTGGTGTTGCGAACGTAACATTACTAGATGTTCGTGAAGAAGCAGAGTTTATGTTTAATCATATCCCTGGTGCTGTTTCTATTCCTTTAGGAGAACTGGAAAATCGTTTAACGGAACTTACTAAAGAAGATGAAATTTATGTTATCTGTCGAACTGGAAGTAGAAGTGATTTCGCAGCTCAAAAACTAGCTCAAAATGGCTTTACAAAGGTATGGAACGTTGTACCTGGAATATGCAAATGGAATGGTCCTACAGAGAAAATTCTCTAAAAATTTTTTTATAAAACAATATACCGTAGGGGGTAACATTAATGAATTCAAGACCAGTAACTGCAGCTGAAATTACAAAAAAGGTATTTGATAAGGAAAATTTATTTATTTTAGATGTTCGTAATGAAGATGCATATAGCGATTGGAAGATTGAAGGAGAAAACTTCAAACATTTAAATGTACCATACTTCGAGTTGATCGAGGGTGTAGAGGATATCTTAGATCAATTACCGAAGAATGAAGAAATTCTAGTTGTCTGTGCTAAAGAAGGAGCTTCGATCATGGTCGCAGATATGCTTAATGAAGCAGGCATCGCTGCTGGCTACCTTACTGGTGGGATGAAAACATGGAGTGAACACTTAGAGCCAGTAAAAGTGGGAGACCTAAAAGATGGTGGAGAGCTTTATCAATTTGTAAGAATTGGGAAAGGTTGTTTATCATATATGGTTGTTTCAAATAAAGAAGCAGCGATCATTGATGCAACTCGAATGACAGATATTTATGTTGATTTTGCTAAAAAAATTGGTGCGGAAATTAAGCACGTATTCGATACTCATCTTCATGCAGACCATATCTCTGGAGGAAGAAAAATCGCAGAATTAACTGGAGCAACTTATTGGTTACCTCCAAAAGATGCGGAAGAAGTTGTTTTTGAATATAGCGCTTTAGAAGATGGCAACGATGTAACAATTGGAAATACAACAATCACCATTCAACCATTATACTCTCCTGGCCATACAATTGGTTCAACATCGTTTGTTATTGATGAGAAGTATCTATTAACAGGTGATATTCTTTTCATCGACTCAATTGGTAGACCAGACTTAGCAGGACTTGCAGCAGATTGGGTAGGTGATTTAAGGGAAACTCTCTATAATCGTTACCGTAAGTTATCAGATGAATTAATCGTGCTTCCTGCTCATTTTATGATTATTGATGAGTTAAATGAAGATGGCAGTGTCTCAAGAAAGCTTGGAACATTATTAGAAGAAAATCATGGTTTAAATATCGAGGACGAAGCAAAGTTTAGAAGTATGGTAACAGAGAATTTACCACCTCAACCGAATTCATATCAAGAAATTCGTGAAACAAATATGGGTAAGATCAATCCAGACAATGATAAGCAAAGAGAAATGGAAATTGGTCCGAACCGTTGTGCAGTTAGATAAAGGTAAAAAATAAATATTAATAATATAAAACAGGAGTGATAAATAATGAAATCAGATAAAGTTTTAGATGCAAAAGGTTTAGCATGTCCAATGCCAATCGTGAAAACAAAAAAGGCAATGAATGAGCTTGAAAGCGGCCAAGTACTAGAAATTCACGCAACAGATAAGGGTGCAAAAAATGATTTATCTGCATGGGCAAAATCAACAGGCAATGAGTTAGTTGCTGATAGCGAAGAAAACGATGTATTAAAATTCTGGATTCGAAAAGGTTAATAAGAAAGAATAAATCCTAAAGGGTAATCCTTTAGGATTTATTTTTCAAGTACGCTCTTTTCGTAAACATTGCTCCTGCGGTTACTCGTCGCACAAAAAAACTTGTGGCTTTTTAACGTAAAATAATGGGAACAATTCCTTAGATGAAGATATCCCTCAATAAATTGAGTAAGAAAAGAGCACTACTTACTATATAAGTTGTGGTATCTTAGTATTTTGTGTAAAATTCCGGCTTTTGGGATTTTTACGAAAGCTACAAACTTTGCGAAAAAAGCCTTCTACTAAAAAAAGTTTATTTAATACTATGTAGGGTATATAATAATTATAAAATCATGTGAAATGGCATCTTAGTGTGGGTCAAGAAAATATTAAAAATTCATAAATAGAGGAGGACTAGTCATGAAATACAATGATCCAGTTAAAAATCGTATTAAAAGAATTGAAGGGCAAATAAAAGGGATTTTAAGAATGATGGAAGAAGAAAAAGATTGTAAAGACCTGGTCGGTCAAATGTCGGCAGCAAGAAATGCATTAGATCGAGCTATTGGTGTAGTCGTTAGTGAGAACTTGGAAGTTTGTATTAGAAATCAGATTGAAAATGGTGAGAGTACTGAACAGTTTATTCAAGAAGCTGTAAATCTACTTGTAAAAAGTAGGTAGATTATTATGTCCCTTTAAAAACGAGTTAAGGGGATTTTTTCGAATAAGGCTGTTTTCCTAACTAACGCCCCTCAATATTCTGCTCCTTACCAAATTATAAAAGAAAGAGCCTCACGGACATAGATGAGGTAGTCCGCAGGGTTTGATAAATAGGCGGAGAAATTTCTCTTAATAAGAAAATAGCACTGAAAATAGCTAAAATAGACGGAAAGATTCCGTCTATTGACTCTAAAAGAGTGAAAATGGGTGATTTTGCTTTGCTTAATCGGAAAATTTCCGCTTATTTACCCAGTAGCGAGCTCTATTCTTCAATCTAACCGAAAAACCTCCGCTTATTTTTAAATTTTTTGTAAGATAAATTGTATATCAAATTGAGGGTAAAATTGTAGGGGTGCATTTCACTATACAAATTTTTAAGTTATTTCCACCCAAATGGCTTTACACCAATAAAAAATGAGTGTCAAATTCATATGCAAATTGTCACTCATTTTGACTTGCATTGTTAATGTTTGTGATAGGAAACTTGAACCCGTTAGAATAAAGGAGGGTTTCTCTGGAGAGTTTATAAATACCTGTTAAAGGAGTTGAGAATATGGAAGAACGACAAAAGTACTATGTGACATTAAATCCTATTGAATTAGGAATTGAACATGTTAGAGATGACTCACAATTGATACAATATGAAATCGAAGTAACGAAACAAGAATTAGAAGTGGTTTCAAATTTTATCCGAAAATACAGTGATGAACTTTATGATGTGTCTGATATCCTCTTACGTCCTTTTCATTTTCAAGACGTTGAGGAAGATAATTATGAATCTTTAACAAACCTTGAGCAACTATATCAACTAGTTTATAAATATGGCTCTGAGAAAACCAAGCGTGATTTAGAGAGTATTCAGCGTGAAAATAATCATTAGTTTATTAATGGCATTTTTTAAATCCTCAATAGTTTTGAGGATTTTTTGTTTAGATATTGTTCACATTACTACACACTTTCTAAACAAAAGAGAGATTATAATATAAGTAAATAAAAATATAGAGAAAATGAAGTTAAGTAAGAGGGGAGAATTTAAAATGAAGAGATTATTGCTGCTTAGTTGTTTATTAAGTGTTAATTTAATCGCTTGTTCCAATGCGAATTCACAAGAGCAAATCTTAATAGATAATCAATTACCAGAACAAAATATCGATCTGGAAAATAATAACCTAGATGAAATCATTGAAAATTTATTAAACAATGAGCTCCTAGTACCACTAGGCGAAATACCAATCCCAATCGATACACCGATGACGGCAGAAGTACTTGAATTGGGGAAAGTTTTATTCTTTGACCCACGTCTCTCAGGAAATAATGAAGTGAGTTGTCAAACTTGTCACGATCCTGAATTAGGTTATGGTGATGGTAAAGCTACGTTTACAAAAATTGACGGTTCAGATGGAGCAAGAAACAGTCCTACAGTAATTAATTCAGGGTTCTATACGAGTTTGTTTTGGGATGGTCGAGCAGAAACTCTTGAAGAACAAGCATTAGGTCCTATTCAAGATCCAGGGGAAATGAATCAACCTCTAGATGAACTTGTCGATAAGTTAAAGGCCATTGAGGGTTACGAAGAGCTCTTCTTAGCAGCATTTCATGATGGCATTACCATTGATAATGTTGCAAAAGCATTAGCAGCTTTCCAACGATTAATAGTGGTAAACGAAACACGTTATGATCAGTTCCTAAAAGGAGATCGAGATGCGTTATCTTCTCAAGAAATCAGAGGGTTGGATTTATTTGTAGGAAAAGCCTTTTGTATTACTTGTCATAATGGAGAAAATTTAACGGATAATGAGTACTACAATCTTGGAATTAACTCTGATGATAAAGGTCGTTATGCAGTAACAGAAGATGAAAGAGATCTAGGAAGGATTAGAACTCCTGGGTTATACGGGATTACTCATACTGCACCTTATATGCGTGATGGAAGTATTGAAACACTAGAAGAGGTGATTGAATTTTACAATCGAGGTGGTGATGACCATCCTAATAAGAGTATTTTTATGAAAATGTTTATGTCTGAACTCAATTTAACCGCTGAAGAAAAAGCTGATCTGTTAGCCTTTTTAAAAGTCTTAGGTGGGGAAGTACCAATGATAACAAAACCAGAGCTTCCTGGTCTAAAATAGAACAAAAGAAATTTACCTTTAAAGGTATAACCTTACTAACAGTGGAATATTTTTAGTAGGTTTTTTTTGTGATATTGGGAGGAGAAGGAGTATGGCGACAAAGAAAACGGGTATAAAAATAGCAAGTATTCCAATCATAGTTTTAGTTCTAATTTTGACGTATTCATTTATTGCCTACTCACCGAATTACATGCTAAGAATTATCAATTATGGCGAATCAGATATAGAAGATTATAAGATCTTTCCTTCGAGACCAATTAACAAGGCAGATCAAGCTTACTATTATGAAAAACAAGAACTTACAGACTTGGAAACCTACGAGGTTAATTATACCTATAACAATGTTAATACTAGCGATCCACTAGAAGTACTCTTAGAAAAAACAGGTACTACCGCTTTTATAATTATTAGTAATGATAAGCTAGTATACGAAAATTATTTCAATGGTTATGAGAGAGACTCAATTAATACATCATTTTCTTCAGCAAAATCGTTCGTATCCCTTTTAGTCGGTATGGCAATTGACGATGGTTTTATCCAATCAGTTTATGAGCCGATAACAAATTACCTTACAGAACTTGCTGGTACTGAATTTGAAACAATTACGATAGAGGATTTGTTACGGATGCGTTCTCCTATTTCCTATAAAGAGGGTAACCTTTGGTTTGGGGATGACGCCAAAACGTATTATATGCCTGATATGAGAAATCTGGCCTTAAATAAACCCAACTTGACTAAAAATGGCAATAGAAGTTTTCATTATAATAATTATCATCCACTCTTATTAGGTCTTATTTTAGAACGTAGTACAGGAGAAGCAGTAGCAACCTATATGGAAAAAAGGCTATGGAGTAAAATTGGATCAGAGTTTGATGCTTCCTGGAGTTTAGATAGTGAAAGAAGTGGATTTGAAAAGATGGAAAGTGGAATTAATGCGAGAGCGATTGATTTCGCTAAAGTTGGTTCATTAATCTTACACGAAGGTCGTTGGCAGAATGAACAACTAGTTAGTCGTGAGTGGGTGAAACAATCAACAATTACTGAAACTCCGATTAGCTTTGAAGAATACGACAATTCATTTTTAGAGGGGCGAAACACAAGGTACGGCTATATGTGGTACAGTACTAGGAATAGTGAAGGCGATGATGACGTATTTGCTCTAGGGAAATATGGTCAGATCATTTATGTGTCTCCAATTAACAATACTGTCATTGTCAGATTTGGTAAAGAATACGGGAAGCTTGACTGGTGGCCCGATGTTTTTCAAACGATCATCACTAATATTAAATAGCGTTAAAAAAGGAGGTCCTTTAGAGGACCTCCTTTAATTCGTATTATTTAAAAGATACACCTTTGAAGTATGGAGTGCCACCAAAGTCTACGAATAATCCAGTAACTCCGTTTAAACCATATACGAAGTCAGGGTGTTGTAGGTAAACCATTGGAGCTTCTTCTACTAGAATTTCAGAAATTTCTTTGTATGCTTCGTTACGTTTTGGTTGATCAGCTTCACTACGAGCATAGTCTAGTAACTCATCTACACGATCGTTGCTATAGAATGAACGGTTACCAGGTGAACCATGTTGTGAAGAGTGGAATAAAGCATATAAACCGTAGTCAGCGTCACCAGTTACAGTAGTCCATCCTAAGATGAATAACTCATGCTCACCAGCAGCAGTTTGCTCTAGGAAAGCTCCCCACTCAACGATTTTGATTTCTACGTTGATTCCGATTTGACTTAATTGATGTTGAACTAACTCAGCGATATCCGCACGAGCTTTGTTTCCTTCGTTAACGAAGATTGTTGTGTTAAATCCATTTTCAAAACCAGCTTCTGCTAATAATGCTTTAGCAGCTTCAACATCATAATCAAGAGGAGTTAACCCTTGATAGTTACCATTAACTGTAGGAGCTAGAGGTCCAACTGCAGGAACACCTTGACCATCTAAGATACCATAAACGATATCGTCTTTGTTTACAGCCATAGCGATTGCTTGACGTACTTTCATATTATCATAAGGAGCTTTGTCCATGTTAAAACCTAAGTAATCCATACGAGTTCCGTGGATACGAACTGTATCAAGTTGAGACATTGCTTCAACACGGGCTACATCAGGAGCACCAACTAGAACAGCATGTGCTTCACCAGTTTCTAACATTGCAATACGAGTAGCATCTTCAGGAACAACTACAAAGCTAAGAGTGTCAACCTTTGCTTTTTCTCCCCAATAATCTTCGTTTCTTTCCATTTTAATTTCAGCACCACGATCCCAAGTAGTTAGCTTGAATGGACCAGTACCAATTGGATGTTCTGTAATAGTTTTACCACCGTTGTTCTCTTCTTCAATTGCACTAGCTTGAATGATTGAACCAGCGTTATGTGCTAAGTGAGCAGGAAGAGGAGCAAATGGAATATTTGTTTTAATTTGAACAGTGTGCTCATCTACAACTACTACTTCTTCAACCATGTTAAGAATGAATGCACGAGGAGAAGCAGCTTCTGGGTCGATTAAGCGTTCAATTGAAGCTTTAACGTCGTTAGCTGTGAAATCAGAACCATCATGGAATTTAACTCCCTGACGTAATTTGAATTCCCAAGTTAACTCATCAAGAGCTTCAAATTCTGTTGCTAATAGTCCATATACAGAACCATCTGCAGCATAATCAGTTAAGCGTTCGAAAATTTGTGATGTTGCGTTAGATGTTGCTGTGTCGTTCATACCGTGTGGATCAAGTGTAGGAGCATCTGCACCTGTTACGAAGACCAAATGTCCGCCTTCTTCACCTTCTGCAGGTGCTGGTGTTTCAGGTGAGCCAGGATCAGTTGGCTCAGGTGTAGGTGTTGCTTCGTTTTTACCGCCACATGCAGCTAATGCTAACATTAGTGCAAGGACAAGCATAAGAAATAAATTCTTCTTTAAGCTCATTGTATAAATACCCCCTATTTTTTTTATGTGTTTTACAACACTAGTTATTCGTGTTTGCCACGATTAATTTTTATATTAGTCTAAAAATTAAAAATTCACAAGTACCTTTTTCAAAAAAATTAATATTTTTGTAACTTTGTAATAATTCAGTAACAAATAATGACAATTTTAAACATGAAATTTCAAATAACATCCGCTTTATTTCATTAAAGAGCATGTCATATTTTGAAGATTACTAGTAATTACTAGAATTATATTTTGATAATATATATTTTTTTTTTACAACAAAAGATACTCTTCGAAAGACGGAATAAGCAAACTGACAAATCATCCCTGTAGCGCTTTAATGTAAAAAAACTTATAATGAAAACAATTAAATTATATAATTAAAACTATTGTAATAATTCTATATTCTAGCTATTATAGAATAGAATTGTTAGAAATATTACAAATGTTACAAAACAGCGAAAGGATGAAAGCTATGAATCAACCATCTATACAACCTACGACAGGCGTGCCTGTTAAAGTACACAATGCCAAAGCAGCACGTTGGTCAGCTTTATATAAAAAGCTAGCAAAAAATAAAGCTGCTATGGCAGGTGCATTTATTGTTTTAATATTTATCACGTTAGCAATATTAGCTCCTTATATTGCACCGCACGATCCGTTAGATATTCAAATGGCAAAAAAGTTACAAACTCCATCTGCTGAGCACTGGCTTGGAACTGATGATAAAGGTCGAGATATATTAAGCCGTATTCTAATTGGAGCAAGAATTTCATTAACTGTCGGGATCGTATCGACAATCATCGGAGCGTTTGTCGGAGTCATCCTTGGAATTGTTGCTGGTTATTATGGTAGATGGATTGATTCATTGATTATGAGAATTTGTGATGTTCTCCTTGCATTTCCAGGGATTTTATTAGCATTAGCAATTGTAAGTGTTCTGGGTGCAAGTACAATGAACGTTATTTTAGCAGTTGCCTTCTTTGCAATCCCATCATTTGCTAGGATTGTTCGTGGCTCAACATTAAGTGTAAAGAAATTAGAGTATATTGACGCTATTAGAGCAATGGGCTCGAGTGATCTTAGAATTATTTTTAAGCACATTCTTCCAAATATCGTCTCACCAATTATCGTACAGGCAACGCTATACATCGCATCTGCCATTATTACAGCTAGTGCCCTTTCATTCCTTGGAATGGGGACGCAGCCGCCAACACCTGAATGGGGAATGATGCTAAGCCAAGGGCGCTCATATATTGCTCAAGCACCGCATTTAACGCTATTCCCAGGTCTGGTTATATTACTAGTTGTTATTGGATTTAACTTATTTGGTGATGGTTTGCGTGATGCGCTAGATCCGAAATCGAAATAATAAAGGATGGTGAGCTAAATGTTAGAATATATTTTACGAAGGCTATTTCAAACAATCCCTGTAATGTTTGGGGTTACGTTAGCAGTATTTCTCATGATGCATCTATTACCAGGTGACCCTGCACAAATTATGGCAGGAGAATCTGCGGACCCTGTCCAGGTTGAAGCAATGCGTGAAAAACTAGGCTTAAATGATCCGCTCCACACTCAATATATACGTTACGTGACAAACGCTGTTCAAGGTGACTTAGGAAATTCTATTCGAACAAATCGTTCGGTTACGCAAGAGATTTTTGATAAACGTTTTTGGATTACTGTTGAATTAGCTTTAATAGGTACTGCTTTAGCTGTAATTATTGGGTTAATTGCAGGAATTATTTCTGCAACTAGAAAGTATTCTTTTGCTGACGTATCGATTATGATTGTTGCGTTATTTGGACTTTCGATGCCAAACTTTTGGTTAGGAATTATGTTAATCTACTTCTTCTCAGTAAATTTAGGCTGGGTTCCTGTAGCTGGTTGGGGAACATGGAAGCATATGATTTTACCTGCGATTACATTAGGAACTGGTGGAGCAGCAATTATTGCTCGTATGACTCGCTCGAGTATGTTAGAGGTCATTAATCAAGATTACATTCGAACTGCCTATGCTAAAGGTGTAAGCGACAAACTTGTTATCTATAAACATGCGCTTCGTAATGCACTTATCCCGGTAGTAACTGTTGTTGGTTTGCAGTTTGGTGGTCTATTAGGAGGAGCGGTAATTACGGAAACCGTTTTTGCTATTAATGGGTTAGGTCGTTTAATTATCGACTCAATTCGTGCGTACGACTTCCCAATGGTACTAAGGAACAATTCTCGTTTGTGCGGTTCTCTTTGTTTTTGTAAATTTCCTTGTAGATATTACCTACCGTTTAATTAACAAACGGATTGACTTGAATTAAGGGCGGTGAAAAACTATGACATTATCAAATGAAAAAATATTAGAAGTTAAAGATTTACGAACATCTTTCTTCACTGATGAAGGAGAGGTAAAAGCAGTTGATGGCGTAGATTTTTCAATAGAAAAAGGGAAAACGATTGGGATTGTAGGAGAATCTGGATCAGGTAAAAGTATTACGTCCCTTTCTATTCTCCGTCTTTTACAAGAACCTGCTGGAAAAATTGTTGGTGGAGAAATTATCTTTAAAGGTGAAGATTTAATAAAAAAGTCCAAAAAGCAAATGATGGATATCCGTGGAAACTCAATTTCAATGATTTTCCAAGAACCGATGACGTCGTTAAATCCAACATTAACTTGTGGAGAGCAAATTGCTGAGTCCGTTCGAATTCATCAAAAGTTAAATCGAAAAGATGCATGGAACAAAGCTGTCGACATGCTGAGCTTAGTAGGAATTCCTTCTCCGGATAAACGTGCAAAGCAATATCCGTTTGAACTCTCTGGCGGAATGCGTCAGCGTGTTATGATTGCGATTGCCTTAGCGTGTAATCCCGAGCTATTGATTGCCGATGAGCCTACAACCGCTTTAGATGTAACAATTCAAGCGCAAATTCTTGATCTTATCAAAAAGCTCCAAGATGAGCTTGGAACTTCATTAATGATGATTACTCACGATCTTGGAGTAGTTGCCGAAATGTGTGATAAAGTTGCTGTAATGTATTGCGGGAAAGTTGTTGAATATGCAGATAAAAAGACGCTTTTTACAAGTCCAAAACACCCGTATACTGTTGGGCTGTTAAATTCTGTTCCAAGACATGATCAAGACTACGAAGGTGACTTAGCTGTCATAAATGGATCTGTACCTAGTCCATTTAATTTACCTAAAGGCTGTCGGTTTGCTCCACGTTGTGAGCACGCTAGAGATATCTGTCTATCCGAATTGCCAGAGTTAGAAACTGCTGCTGATGGTGACCAAGTTCGTTGTTGGATCTATACAGATAAGTGGGATACAAGCAAGGAGGTTGCAGCTGACCATGAGTAAAAAAGTCTTGTTAGAAGTTAAAAATTTAAAACAATACTTCCCAATTAAAGGTGGTATTTTCGGTAGAACTGTAAATCATGTTAAAGCAGTGGATGACGTGAGCTTTGAAGTTTATGAGGGTGAAACTGTAAGTATCGTTGGAGAATCTGGTTGCGGAAAATCTACGACAGGTAGAGCGATTCTCCGCCTTGATGAGCCTACTTCTGGAGAAATAAATTTCCAAGGTGAGGACTTACTCGCTTTAAATAAAGCTCAAATGAGAAGAAAACGTAAAGATTTACAAATTATCTTTCAAGACCCTTATGCTTCCCTAAATCCAAGACAAACGGTTAGTCAGATTCTAGAGGAAGCGCTAGAGATACAAAAGGTTGTTCCACCGAAAGAAAGACGACAAAAAATTGTAAACTTACTAGAGACCGTTGGAATTGGTTCACACCAGATTGACCGTCATCCTCATGAGTTTAGTGGTGGACAAAGACAACGTGTTGGGATTGCACGTGCTCTATCAGTTGACCCTAAATTAATCATTTGTGATGAGGCAGTATCTGCTTTGGATGTATCGATTCAGGCGCAGGTATTAAATCTATTGAAGGATCTCCAACGTAAATTCGCATTAACCTATTTATTTATATCCCATGACCTTGGGGTTGTCCGTCATATCTCTGATCGGATTATCGTTATGTATCTAGGGAAAATTGTTGAAGTTGCAGATAAACAGTCGCTGTTTGAAAATCCCCAGCACCCCTATACAAAAGCGTTATTATCAGCGATCCCAAGTACGAATATCTTTGAGAAAAAAGAGCGAATTATCCTAAAAGGTGATGTACCATCACCAATTAATCCGCCATCTGGCTGTCGTTTCCATACACGTTGTCCATTTGCTTTTGATCGATGTTCAACAGAAGAGCCACAGCTACATTCGCTACCTGGAAAGGTTCATCAAGCAGCTTGCCATTTAATTGAAGATGGCCCAGTTGATTTTTCTCAAATTCCATCGAACTACTAATTCTTACAACCACTTTCATCTTATAAAATGAAAGTGGTTTTTTTGATCGTGAGAGGTTTATAATGGGGGACATTACGCAAAAAAAACCATAATGCCACTAGGCATTATGGTTTTATCGTTATTTTAAATGGTTAGTAATTGTATTCCAGAAACTGTCTGTTTCAAGTCCCATCCGCCACATCGATACGCCGCCAAGATTATATTTAGAAACAAGGTTCATCTTTGCTTGAATACTTTGTTCATTTTCGAACCAAACGATTCGTTCTAAGCCTTGGTTATCTTTATAAGTGAAAAAAGGTGTTTGTGTTTTTTCATCGAAGCGAACAGTTGCTTTTGTTTCGGCGATAATTGTATCAATTTGTTTAAGAGAAAGTGCACGAATTCCTTTGCCAGTTGCGGTATACCACTCATATCCATAAGCTGGTAGACCAATTAATAGCTTTTCAGAAGGGACAAGAGTTGTCGCATATTTTAAGACATTTTCTACCCAGTCCACACCTGAAGTTGCTCCAGGGGTTGACCAGGTTCCAGAGTTATCGTAGCTCATCAATTGTAACTTTGCATATTGACCCAAGAAGGCATAGTCAAAGGTGCCACTCCAGGCCCATGTTGGATTATCAGCTGTTTTGGCAGAAACAGAAACGATTAAATCATATCCTTTTGGAGTGAAGAATTCTGAGACTTCCTTAATAAATTGGTTGAATAGCTGACGATCCGTCGCATACATATTTTCAAAATCGATATTGACGCCAGTGAAACTCTCATTTTTAACTAGAGTGTAGATGTTTTGGACTGCAGTCTGTCTTAATTCACTACTTGAAAGCAGAGTATGAGTTAGCTCAGGTTGGAAATGATTTTGAATAGTAGCGTATGTTTTGACTCCTTTTTCATGAGCGAGTTTTAATGCTTCAGGTGCAGCAATTGTTTCAATGCTCCCGTTAGCATTGATCTGATAGGTTGTAATCGCAACGGAATTAATGTGTGAATGATAGTTTTCTAGAGAGCGGTAGGCAGTTAAATCATTGTCCCAATACTTTGTGTAATAGCCTAGTACTAAAAAGATACTTTCATTTGTTGGCTCTTCTTTGATGTTTTTTGCTGGTACCAAAAGAACTTGTCCGACATAAATCATGTCGCTAGTTAAGTTATTCAAAGCTTTGATTTCTTCCACAGTAGTCTCGTATTTTAGCGAAATAATCCAAAGCGTGTCCCCAGATTGAACAGTGTAATTTACTAACTCCTTACTAGGAATTGGTTCAACAAACTCTTCTTCAACTGGTGAAGGTTCTTCAATAATTTCAGATACAGGTTCAAGCGTAGGCTCTGTTGTACGGTTATGCTTACTATTCGAGCTACCCTTACCCGTCCCATCTACAACTGTTGTATCATCACTTGTTTTTTTTGCCGGTCCTTTTGCCTCAGAATGTATGGAAGAAAATGGAGTGAGGAAAAGCATTACGATGAGGAAGGCTGCAAATATCTTCTGTGTCATTCTAAATCCTCCTAAATAGTTTATAATAAATTCATTTAACTACTACAAGAGTAACCTATTACTCTATTTATTTTAATAGGTAATATATTGAAGATATTTACTAGAAGCAATTAGGTATCATAGAGTTGAAACATATATTATTTATAAGCTATAAAAAAATCGTTCCTATTTTGGACAATTTAGTGAATTGGAAAAGGATTACCAAATGTTTAAGGCGAATATTCATCCTTAGTAGGATAATTAGCAAGGGGGCAACAATAATGAAATACTATGGAAGTTTATGTACGCAAATTTACGACTTAGATAAGCCGGAACCAGCGCAAAATGAGTTGAAATTCTATTTGAAATATCTAAAGAACAAGGAAATGCAAATATTGGAGCCAATGTGTGGTTCTGGTAGATTTTTAATCCCAATTTTAGAAAGAGGCTATCAAATTGATGGATTTGATGTTTCAGAGGATATGCTACTAGCTTGCGAGCAAAAAGCTAGAGAGAAAAATTTAAATTGCAACTTAAAGGTTGTTAAAGCGGAGGATTTACATCAGAAAAGCAATACGATTTGATCATGATCCCGGCGGGTTCACTCGGAGTCATTACTGAACAAGAGAAACTGATGAAGAGCTTGCTAAATTTTCATACCTGTTTAAAACAAGAGGGTAAATTGCTTTTTGAAATTCTTACCCCAGCTTTTTTTATGAAACCTAGCGTTGACTGGATTGAATCGAACCGAAAAGTAAGAGAAGATGGCAAAGAAATCGTTCAATACTCAAAGTCTACCTATGATGAGGAGAATCGTATTCTTAGTTGGCCATTAAAATATGACTTAGTCGATGGGGAGAAAGTGATTGAAACTGAGGAAATGGAGTTATTAATAAAGCTATATTATATTGAAGAGTTAAAAGAACTATTAGCAGAAGTCGGATTTAAAACGGCGAAAGTTTTCAAAGATTATACCGATGAAGCGGCAACAGAGACTGATCAAGTAGTTGTCTTTGAAGTGAGTAAAGTGTAGGAACGTTTTACTAGGGAGGAAGTTTAAATCTTTTAATTAGTGTTTTCGTAAACTTTGTTGCTTTTAGGTCGTCTTTTGAGAATAAATAAGCAATTGGGACAAATTTATTTGTCCCAATTGCTTATTTATTCTCAAAAGCTTCACCCAATGCGTGAAGAACCAAGCATTCGCTTGGTTACGACCTAAAAGCAAATACAAACAATCTTTTAGAAAAGAGCGTTTAAATAAAAATATTACCAACATCTAATTATTAGTAAGTGTGATAAAATATAGTTTGCATTGGATTAGCTAGTAAAGGGGCACTAAATGTTGAAAAAAAATAAGAAGATTTTCCTCCTCTATATTATTCTTGGAGTTTCTTGGGTTTTCTTAACCGACTTTTTAGTAGGTTTATATATTCCACTAGAGTGGATTTTGGTCGTTCAAAAGTAAAAGGAATATTTTACGTACTTATAACGGGAACAATCATTTATTTTGTCTTAAATAAAATAGAAGAATTGAATTCCTCGAAAGAGCAAGAGGAAAAGCTCACGACATTAATTAATTCTATGGTAGATTTCGTAAACTTTAAAGATGGTGAAGGTCGTTGGATTAAGGCAAATGATTTTGGACTTAAACTATTTCAATTAGAAAATGTTGATTACCATGGAAAAAAGGATTCAGAGCTTGCAAGGTATACAGATTTTTATCGCGAAGCACTCCTCCATTGTGAAAGTTCGGATGAACAAACTTGGCAAAACGGTAAAATAACTAGATGTGAAGAAGAAATCCCAATTCCAGATGGCTCAACAAAATATTTTGATACGATTAAAGTTCCGTTGTTTAATGAAGACGGAACGAGGAAGGCATTAGTTGTTATTGGGCGCGATATAACAGATAAGAAGATAGCAGAGGAACAAGTAAGACGAAGTGAAAAGCTTTCAATCGTTGGAGAGTTAGCTGCTAGTGTTGGGCATGAAATTCGTAATCCCTTAACATCAATAAAAGGCTTTTTACAGCTGCTAAAGGAACAGAACAAAGAAAATAACACTTATTACGACATTATGTGTAAAGAGTTAAACAGAATAGATCATATTGTCGGCGAGTTACTATTATTAGCCAAGCCACAAAAAGTCTTTTTCTCAAAAAATGATCTAAATATAATTGTATCGGATATTGTATCCTTACTGGAGCCACAAGCAAATATGAATAATATTCGTATTCGTTTTGAACAAAAAGAAAACGTAATGATTGAATGTGAGGAAAACTTACTTAAACAACTATTTATAAACCTAATAAAAAACGCGATTGAGGCTTCTAATGAAAAAGGCAATGTTTGGGTGAATATTAATAAAAACAGTAATGAGGACGTTTTTGTTACAGTTGAAGATGAAGGCTTAGGGATATCTGAAGAAATTTTGACAAAACTCGGGGAACCTTTTTATTCGTCTAAAGAAAAAGGAACAGGTCTAGGACTGACAGTTAGTAGTAAAATTGTAGAACAGCACGGAGGAACGATTTCGTTTTATAGTAAAGAAGGAATTGGAACAAAAGTGGAAGTGCATTTACCTATCAATAGTAAAAAAAGGCGCTGATCGGATTCAGCGCTTTTTTTAAAAGATAAGAATGTATAAAATTTCAACGTAATAACTGTCTAGCTCCACCGCCCAGCCCCTCGAGGTCAAATAACCTTCGAGAATAAAAGTGAAAGAACACACTTTTTTTCTCGAAGAACATTTGCTAGTCGGGGCTTAACAGGGCGCTTGCGCTTTTCTTGGCGGAAAGATTATTTTTTACTTTGTTTCGTCGGGTTCCTGACCGATATAAAACTCAGGATCATCATGTAAATTATTTTTATTTTCATTTGTGACTTTACGACTTCTTACCTCGACTTCAGCACTTACTTCAGAATTGCCAAGAGCAGCAGCATCACTATTCGAATGTTGTTTTGAGTTCTTATTGTTTTTAGCCACAACCTCACCTCCAGACAATGTTAATTTATCCTTTTTAGTGGTAATTATCCAAGGCGAGGGAGGTTCTTTATTCGCTAGCCTATGATTGTAGTAACTTTCTAATAACTTCATTTGTTAAATTGGGGACAATTTCAAAGGAATATGAAAGCTCGACTCGCTCATATTGTTTATGAGCATCAAACCCATATGGGCCAATATTTATTACTGGGACATTAATTTCTCGAATATCCTGATAGTTTACAAATAGTTTTGAGCCCCAGCATGGTGTATTACTAGAAACCGCGTTAATTCCCTCTTCATCGTCACTCAAGGCCACAAAACTCATATCAGAAATGTAGGGGAAGAAATTTCGCGTTACAATTGGATGTGAATAATTAGGTTGAAATTTGTTTACTGCATTATCAAGGGCAGCAATTAGGTTTTTCTCTAACTCATCTTTTCCTGTCACTTCAATTCGAGGTGAATATAAAGAAGAATAAAAAACGATGATAGCTGGACTTCTGTCGTTCATCCATTTCCATGCTTCTTCAACGACCTTGGCAGAGAACATTCTTGTATCAAGGTCCGTGTCTAATAACAGTTTTTGTTTAAAGTCATCCATATGGGTAGCATATGGATCTCCGTGTTCCGCCATTAATAATTGATCCATTTCCTCATATGTGAGAACTCGCGGCTGCCATGGTACATCAATAAAAGGTTGATTGCTCATCTGGCTGAATAATTGATATCTATTTTTAAACGTTTCAAGTGCATTTGTAAAGGCGATCTCCGCTTGCACTTTTAACTTCTCTAAGACATCCTTTGGTGACCAGGAGTGGATAAAAAAGTTGAAATATACATAAGCCGCAAGCGCTGTTTGTACAGTGTAAGAAGGCTTTAAATCCATTTGTTTTAAGGATACTGGTGGAACGGTTGTTTCTCCAAATGCCTCATTACAAAGTTCAGGATTATAGTTAATTTGTTTAGTTAGTTCTGCTGCAATAAAATTTGGATCTAACCCTTCAAAGCATGAACCAACATGAGTCTCAGCACCTGTGATAAAAAAGGATGGTAATAGTTTTCCTACAGTACCTTTATAGATATAACGATTAGGATCTCCTTCATACCGTGGTGAAACAAAATCTGAATTAATTGCCCCTACATATTCAAATTGGTGTTCTTCCTTTAGGCTTTTTAATAAAGGGAGCGAGGAAAGGATTCCATGTGAACTATCTTCTTCGTCACATTCAACCACAACTACAAGGTTTCCTTCTAACTCTTCTGGATGTTCAGAGTAGTATTTTAAGAGGTATAGATGGCTAGCAACACCACTCTTCATGTCAAGAACACCTCTACCAAACATATACTCTTTGGAATGTAAATGCTGTTCAACAAGTGTTGGAATAGGCTCTTTTTTTAATGCGTCATAAAGTTCATCAGGGTAGCAAGCTTTGTCCTTCAGGTGATTAAAATCATCAATTCCAACAGTATCTAGATGTCCCATCAAGATCACAGTTTTATTAGTTTTCTTTTTAGTTCCTTTAACAAAAGCAATGACATTATATCGTTCGCGATCGTCATTTATTGTTTGTTGCTTGATACAATAGTCCGGGTTATCGCGAAAATAGGAGTATGAAGAAATTAACGTGTGAATTGCTTGGCTAATTTCTTTTTCCCCGTCTGTATTTACTATGCTCTCAATATTGACAAGTTGATTAGTTAAAAAATAAATATCTTCACGACAATTAAGCATAACTATACCCCTTTACTTATAAATGTAAGTCTACTGATCTATTATATACGATAATGAAAGGTTGATATACTTTTAAAAGGCTTTTCTTTTATCCTACTCTTCTCTAATTATGTTAAAATTTAAGTAATTCTGTTTATTTAATTTAACGCTCTTTTCTAAAAGATGTTGCTAATAGCTTTTAGGTCGTAACCAAGCGAATGCTTGGTTCTTCACGCTTAGCGTGAAGCTTTTGAGAATAAATAAGCCGTTGGGACAAATAAATTTGTCCCAAAAAGCTTATTTATTCTCAAAAGACGACCTAAAAGCAACAAAGTTTACGAAAACTTTAAACAGCCTAATATAATGTAGAAAAGGAGGAATCTGCCTTTTGGACACACGGATCGTTTTGTTTGTTTTTTTCTTAAGTTCAATGTTTTTTTTCGAAAAAAATATTCTTGTATCTGCTGAACAAAATCAATTACGAGTAGCATTTGATCCCTATTTGTCACCCATACAATTTGAAGAAAACGGTGTCTATAGAGGATTTTCAATAGATGTTATGAATTTAATTGCTGAACTAGAAGGCTTTCAAATCGATTATCAGCCTCTTACCAAAGAAAATGCAATAAAGGCATTGCAAAATGGAGAAATAGATGTCATTTTGAGTATTCATTTTTTAGAGCAAAATGCTCTTTTTATGGAATTTTCTAATTCACTTTTAACTTCATCACTGGGCTTACTTGTTAGCGAGGGGAACTACAGTATTGAAGGTATTAATGACTTATCTAATAAGGTAACAGCTTTGCAACGAGGAACTGTTGAGTATGAATTTATGCGGAACATAAGAAGAATCAAATACAATACAACTAGTAACCAATTTGATGCGTTAAAGCTATTAGCAAATGGACGAGCTGTAGCATTTATTGGAGATCATCTAGTGGCAGAGCACTATCTTAAGCGATTGGGCTTGGAAGAGGAGTTTAAATTTGTCGCTAGTAACTTATTGCCCATTGAATATACAATTGCTGTCCAAAAAGGAAATTATCAATTGTTAAATCAAATTAATCGAAGTCTTCGTACCATTAAGAGTGAAGGATCCTACAGTGAGATTTACCATGAATGGTTTGCCCAAAATGATCAACAAGCGTCAGAAAGACTTTTGTTTATCACCCAGCTTTTTGGAGGTCTACTTGGAGTTTCACTTTTACTTTTTCTTCTTGGAATTCGTTGGAATCGTCAATTGCAAAATATGATTGATAAGAAGACCAAGGACCTATCTGAGTTAAATACAACGCTAAAGCGGCAAAATGAGCAAACGAAAAATAATTATTTGTTTCAAAAACAAATACTTAATAGTAGTCCAAGAGGGATTGTCACGTGTGATAAAGAAAAGAAAGTAACGACTCTCAATCCTAAAGCTATGGAAATAGCAGGTGTTTCTGGTAAAGAGATTGGGAAACATTATGAAGAAATTAAACTTTTAAAGGATTTATTAAGCGATAGGATTGAGAGTGTTCTACAAAAAGGCGAGAAATATTTAGTCGAAGAAACATTTTGGTATCTAGAGGACCGAGAGTATTTTCTTCGTTATTATATCTATCCCCAGTATGATTACGAGCAAAAGATTACTGGCTTAATACTAACATTTGAAGATGGGACCGAAGATCGTAAGTTAAAGCAACAAATTTTCGAGCAGGAAAAAAACCAAGCGTTAAGTAGGGTTGTTGCTGGAATTGCTCATGAGATTCGCAATCCTTTAACTTCAATTAAAACATTTGTAGAATTAATTCCTAAAAAAATTGAAAATAAACGATTTCAAGACGAAATTTCTACTTATCTGCCAGTAGAGATTAATCGAATTAATCAATTAATTGAAGGCTTGATAGATTATGCAAGACCGAGGAGTTTTAATAAAGAAATTGTAGACGCGGCTCAAGTTGTAAATGAATGTGTCATATTGTTTGATCGAACAGTTGAAAATAAGGGCTTTACATTAAGTAGCTTAGTTCAGGATGATTTATTCATAGAGGCGGATCGAAATCAGTTAAAACAAATTGTTATTAATTTAATTATAAATAGTATTGATGCAATGACAAGTAAGGAACAAGGTAATCTTGTGATAGAAATAAAAGCATTTACCCGTGAAAATGATGTGATAATTGAAATTATTGACCAAGGAATAGGGATGAATAATGAAGAAATTGAAAGGATTTTCGAACCGTTTTATACAACAAAACCAAAAGGAACGGGATTAGGTTTAGCCATCGCACAGCAGTATATGAAAGAAAACAATGGGAGCTTATTAATAAAAAGTGAAAAAGGATTTGGAACGACAATGACCTTAAAGTTTTCAAAGAAAGGAGAAACAACTCATGGAGAAAATCTTAATTATTGATGATGAGGCGGCAATTTGTTCTTCGCTTACCTTTGCATTAGAGGACGACTTTAATGTAACTGCTACGACAGATCCATATCAAGGCATAAAGTATGTTGAAGAAGAGCATTTTCAGCTATGTCTATTAGACTTGAAAATAGGTAATGTGAATGGGATTGAAATCATTCAAAAGCTAAAAGTAATCCAACCGGACATCGCCATTATTATGATTACAGCTTTCGGAACAATTTCTACGTCAGTGGAAGCTTTACAGAAAGGGGCTTTTTCTTATGTGACAAAGCCGATTAATATGGATGAGCTTCGATCTACGATTAAAAATGCACTTCAGTTTCGGCAATTAAACCATCAAGTTGAATACTTAAGTAAAGAGCTTGAAAAAAAAATACCGGTATCAAGAAATGATTGGTAAAAGTGAGCAAATGAAACATGTATTTCAACTCATTGATAAGGTAAAGGATGTCGATACCAATGTATTAATTGGTGGAGAAAGTGGAACTGGTAAGGAACTTGTTGCAAGAGCTATCCATTTCTCTGGAAAACGAAAAAAAGAACATATTGAAATCGTAAATTGTGCGGCGATTCCCGACCAACTCTTAGAAAGTGAATTATTTGGTTACGAAAAAGGAGCATTTACAGGTGCTGTTTCAAATAAAGAAGGGAAATTTCAACTGGCCCAAAACGGGACAATTTTTTTAGATGAGATCGGTGACATGCCGGTGGCGTTACAAGTGAAATTATTAAGAGTTCTTCAACTTAAGGAAGTAACACCACTCGGATCCAATAAAACAATCAAGCTAAACGTTCGTGTAATTGCTGCTACTAATAAAGATTTAATTCAAGCAATCAAAGACGGTGAGTTTCGAGAAGATTTATATTTTCGCTTAAATGTCATCGAAATTAATATTCCACCGCTCAGAGAAAGAAAAGACGACCTACATGTTCTGATCTATCAATTTATTAAACAATTAAATCAGGAATTAGGTAAAGATATAAAAGGAATTACGCCAGAAGCTGAAAAAAGTTTGCTGTCATATGATTACCCTGGTAATATTCGTGAACTTTCAAATATTATTGAGTGTGCAATGGTGATTTCTGACGGTCCTTACATAGGAATTACTGACTTACCACCACAACTTAGGGAGACAACTCGGACACAGTTAATTAGTGATAGTGGAGATATTACAAGTTTTGTTGGTATGACATTAAAGGAGTTAGAAAAACGATTCATATTAGAAACTCTTAAGGCCAACGGCAATCATCGTAAAAAAACAGCCCTAATGTTAGGAATTAGTGAGCGAGGTTTAAGAGAGAAATTAAAACAGTTCAGTAGTCGTTAAAAACGGCAAAAAAATCCCTAGCGGCAAATTTTGCCGTTTTATTTTCGAGATAATTATCTTTATTTTCAGAAATAGTGGATTTTGTAGACTATTGAAAAATTGGCATGCTTCTTGCAAATTACTAGTGTAAGACAAAATACATTAGGGGGATTTAAACATGAAAAAAATACTTATTATTTTTGCTAGTTTATTACTTATGCTTTTAGCTGCATGTAGTGATTCTAGCAAAGAAACGCAATCACCAAGTGAGACGGAAAGTAACACAGACAGTGGAGCAGAAGAAGCTGAAGGCTTTGATGATTTATTCGTTACAGTTGCAACAGGAGGTACATCAGGAGTTTATTACCCAATTGGTGGTGCTATCTCTAACCTTTTAGAAGGAACATTAAAGATTGATACATCTGTTCAGGCTACAGGTGCTTCTGTTGAAAATATTAATCTATTAGCTACTAACCGTGCAGAGTTAGCAATTACAATGGCTGATGCAGTTTTACAAGCTTATGAGGGAAGTGGCGCTTTTGAAGGTGAAGCTCCGAAAGAAGAGTTAAGAGGTCTAACAGCCCTTTATCCAAACTTTGTGCAAATTGTTACAACTGCTAATTCTGGAATAAATACAGTTGAAGATTTAAGAGGTAAAAGAGTAGGAGTCGGTGCTCCGAATTCAGGTGTAGAATTAAATGCAAGATTAATCTTTGAAGCTTACGGAATGTCCTACGATGACATAAATGAAGATTACCTTTCATACAGTGAAGCGGTTGACCAAATTAAAAATGGCATGATTGACGCAGCTTTTGTTACTAGTGGGGTTCCAAATGCAACAGTTATTGATTTATCTACGACACACCCAGCAAAGATCGTCCCGATTGATGGTGCAGCAATGGATTATTTAGAAGAAAACTATCCGTTCTTCTCGGCAAATATTATTCCAGCTGGGACGTATGACAATGACGAAGATATTCCAACTGCATCAATTACGAATGTTTTATTAGTAAATAACAGTTTGTCTGAAGATGTTGTGTATGCGATTACAAAGACAATCTTTGAAAATCTCGATGTGATTCATGCATCACATAATGCCGCCACAAACATTTCTTTAGACGCTGTCTCAATAGGGATGCCGGTACCATTCCATCCTGGAGCAGAAAAGTACTTTAAAGAAGTAGGCGCTCTTAAATAATCGTTTGAAAGAAAGGGAAGAGGCTGACTTTAAGGCTACCAAACAGGTTGCCTCAATGGTCAGCCCCTACACTATTATGAGCAAAAAATTAAGCGTATTGGCAATTGGTGGACTAGTTTTATTATTGGTAGGATTGGTAGTTACCTGGTTAGCTTTTGGAGAGTATCACAAAGCTCGCCTTGAATTAGTTATCGAAGAGCAAAGAAGTGATACTGTTTATGGTAGGTTTAGTATAAACATTCACGATCAAATTGAGGTTCACTGGATTCACTCTGTTGAGCTAACTCCATGGATCGAAGTATATCAAGTACTAGATGATTTTGGGTTACAGCTCATAGAAACTAGATTTAAGTCATATGGTGCTGGTGTTCCACATCAGCTCGAGGGTACAGTTAGTAATCAAGACGGTTATACAGTAATAACAGACTTAAGCCAAAAGATAAGTCAGTTTCGATGGATCCACTCGCATAACGCAGAGTTTACACTGTTCATAAATGGAAGAAGAATCATGTCTCCAGAAGATCTTCCACACTTTACTCAAATGCAATTTTATATTGAAAAGAGGTGAAGGCATGGCTGAAAAAGTTAAGTTTGAGGAACCACAATTAAATAGTGAGCAAAGAAAAATTCTAGAAAAATATGATAATGAATCAAGGTTTCGTGTCTTTGAAAAAAAGTCAATCGCACTTATTGTAATGTTAATTGCAGTTGGTTTATCTTTATATCATCTATATACATCGTATTTTGGCATGCCAGTTACATTAAAACATCGCTCGCTACATGTGGCTGTCGTTTTAATATTGATTTATCTCCTTTATCCACCTTTTAAAAAGTCAAACCGAAATAAGTTACCATTATATGACGTCATTCTTGCACTTATGGCATTATCGACAACGGTTTATGTTTTTGTTGAATATTTAGGGATTATTCAAAGAGGTGGTCTTCCAAACCAGTTGGATCTTGTTTTTGGCGGAATTCTAGTAGTCCTCGTCTTAGAGGCAGCAAGGCGGGTTACAGGTTGGGGGTTACCAACTCTGGCTGTTCTCTTTCTAATATATGGTTTATATGGTAGAGAGATGAGTGGGATTTTTAAGCATCGCGGCTACGAATGGAGCGATATTGTCAACTTTCTCTACGTAACAACTGAAGGAATCTATGGAACTGCTATAGGTGTCTCGGCAACCTATATATTTTTATTTATTTTGTTTGGAGCGTTTCTCTCAAAGTCTGGTATGGGTCAATTTTTTAATGATTTAGCAATGGCCATTGCCGGGCAATCAAAGGGAGGTCCTGCAAAAGTAGCTGTAATTGCTAGTGGCTTTTTAGGGAGTATTAATGGTGCTGCTGTTGCCAATGTAGTAACTACTGGTGCCTTTACTATTCCGCTAATGAAGAAGATTGGCTATAAAAAAGATTTTGCGGGAGCTGTAGAAGCATCTGCTTCTGTAGGAGGACAAATACTACCACCAATCATGGGTGCCGCAGCATTTATTATGGCTGAAATGTTAGGGATCCCTTATCGGCAAATTGCGTTAGCCGCTCTTTTACCTGCATTACTATTTTATTTAGGGATTATTACTCAAATTCATTTACGTGCGTCTAAAGAAGGTTTAGAAGGGATTTCACGTAAGAACCTACCAAAGGTAAAAGAGGTATTAAAAGAAAGAGGTCATTTATTAATACCATTAATTTTCTTGATGTATATGCTATTTTTCAGTGGAAAAACGATTATCTTTTCAGCGTTTTTAACTATTATTGTCACGGTTGTTGTAAGTATGTTCCGAAAAACAACAAGAATGTCCTTCCGCGACATAGTTGAAGCTCTTGAGACGGGGGCCCGTACTTCTGTTGGGGTAGCTATCGCCTGTGCAGCTGTAGGAATTATCGTTGGGATTGCCACCTTAACAGGTTTCGGTCTTAAGCTTGCTAATGGTATTGTCACTTTAGGTGGTGACAGTCTTTTGTTAACACTCATGTTTACGATGGTCGCTTGTATTGTACTAGGAATGGGACTACCAAGTATACCTACCTATATTATTACAGCTACAATGGCGGCTCCTGCATTGGTGCAGTTAGGAATTGAGCCACTTGTTGCCCATTTATTTGTATTTTATTTTGGAATTTTCGCTAACATTACACCACCGGTAGCCTTAGCTTCCTTTGCAGCAGCTGGTATATCAGGTGGGAACGAGATGAGGACCGGGTTTGTTTCTATGAAGCTAGCCATTGCAGGCTTTATAGTTCCATATATGTTTGTTTTCAATAAGTCTTTATTACTCATTGATACAACAATAATGGGTGGAATTCTAGTAATTATTACATCAGTAACTGGAGTAATGATGTTAGGGACCGCAGCAGAAGGATACTTTTTAACAAGAATGAATTGGTTATTTAGAATTGTTTTATTTGCTGGTGCCATGTTATTTATGAATCCAAACTTTATCCAAGATATAATTGGGTTTACAATTATTGCGGTCATCATCTTTCTCCAGTGGCAAAAAGCTAAAAAAGAAAAACTTGCAAATGGGAATGATAATACACAAGTATCTTAGCTAATCAAAGTGAGGTAATCAAAATGGATCTAGGACTTAAAGGGAAAGTTGCTCTAGTATTAGCTTCTAGTAAAGGATTAGGGAAAGCAATTGCTCTTAAATATGCCGAAGAAGGTACCAATGTCATGTTAGCGAGTCGAAATGAGGTTGGATTAAAAGAGACTGCAGAAGAATTGACAAGACAAACAGGAGTTGAAATAGGTTATTGTGTTTGTGATTTGAAGATAGTAGAAGATATTCGTTCGCTTGTAACAGAAACAGTTGCTCGGTTTGGTAAAATTGATGTCTTAATTAACAATTCTGGAGGACCACCCGCTGGGGGATTTGATGCTTTTGGAGATGAAGATTGGCAACATGCCTTTGAATTAAATTTATTGAGTTATGTAAGAGCAATCCGAGAGGTTTTACCTTATATGCGAAAACAGCAGCAAGGAAGAATTATTAATATTACCTCATCTTCAATTAAACAACCAATTGATAACCTTATTTTATCTAATACGTTCCGAACAGGTATCATTGGTTTAGCCAAAAGCTTATCTCAAGAATTGGCTAATGATGGAATTTTAATAAATACTGTTGGTCCAGGAAGAATTTCAACTGAACGGACAGCAGAATTGGATGAAATAAAAGCCCAGAAATTAGCATTAAGCTCTGATCAAGTCAAAGCTCAAGCTGAGAGTAATATACCGTTGGGCCGATACGGAGAACCAGAGGAGTTTGCTAAAACGGTAGTATTCTTAGGTTCAGGAGCTAACACGTATATTACAGGGCAAATGATTTTGGTCGATGGTGGTATGACAAAAGCGTTTTAAAGAATACAACGTACAAAAAACACTTGAGATTTCACAATCTCAAGTGTTTTTTACTGTGAGTCATTAGTATTGGTTTGCTTTGCAACGCTTCAAAACTCAAAACTATTAATCTTCGAAAACCACTTCGCCCTCGATGATCGTTTTCTCGACGTTTGCTGAAACGTCAAAGGGGTGATGACTCCAAATGACAAAGTCAGCATCTTTGCCTACTTCTAGAGAACCAACACGATCTTCAATGCCAATATGTTTAGCTGCATTGAGAGTAACTGATTTCCAAGCTGACTCTTCGCTTAGACCATTCTTCACAGCTTGAATCACTGAGGTTATCAAATATTCAATTCCTACTACTGGATGATCGGTTGTAATCGAAAAGGGAACCCCAGCTTCCTCAAGCGCAAGCAAAGTATGCCAGCCTTTATCAGCATTTTCTACTTTCGATCTAGAAGACATCGTTGGTCCAACGGCAACCATGACGTTATACTTTTTAATAAAGTCTGCAATATGGTGTCCTTCCGTGCAATGTTCAATTGTCACGTCAATCTTAAATTCGTTCGCTAAACGAAGGACGGTCACAATATCATCTGCGCGGTGAGCATGTGCTCTTAGCGGTATTTCTTTGCGGAGTACCTTTGCCAAATTTTCAAGCCCTAAGTCGCGTGGAACATCCTCGCCTTTGGCTAATTTTTTCAGATAGTTTTCCGCTTTAATAAGCTCTTGACGGAAAACTGCAGCAACTCCCATTCGTGTTTTTGCAGATTTATCTCCGTGAACCCGCTTGGGGTTTTCTCCAAAAGCAGCTTTCATTCCAGAAGGACTTTTTACAACCATCTCATCGACAATCTTCCCAGCAGTTTTGACTGTAACGATTTCTCCACCAATCACATTGGCACTCCCAGGTAAAACCTGAACTGTTGTAATTCCGGCACGGCGAGCAACTTCAAATCCTTTTTCCATGGGATTGAGTCCATCTAAAGCTCGGACATAAGGCGTTGTTGCTGAAGTAATCTCGTTAAAATCAGCACCTGCAGGGCCAACCCCCTCTTCATGGACACCTAAATGGGTATGAACATCAATCAAACCAGGAGTTACAAATTTCCCATGTAACTCAATAATATCAGCTTCTTCTGGTATCGTAATTTGCTTACCGATGTTGAGAATTTTTTTGTCATTTACTAATAAAACCCCGTCTTCGATCATTTCACCATTTCCTACAATAATTGTTGCATGAGTATATGCTTTCAATTGAATACCTCCTTGAAATTTAATTCGATTTCCTAAATAAATCATAAAACAGAATCTAGTAATTGTAAAATTGATAACTATTGCTAAATTCTGTGAAAAAGTGTGTAAAAATGTGTGAATGTGGCTATTATGGTGAGGAAATAGAACTTTTGAAAGAGAGGAGTGTCTTAATGTTTAAAAGGTTTAAAGAGTCCAATAACAAAATATTATTTGTAATTTTATTAGGAGCTTTTATTGGCATTGTTTTATATGCAGGGACAGTTACAGCTATAAAAGCAACAGATACTGGGGAATTTTGTTCAAGTTGTCACGTTATGGACACCGTGTATGAGGCTTTTAGTAGATCACCACACGGGAAGCTAGACTGTAATGATTGCCACGCCCCAACAGATAGCACGGTTAATAAAATGTTATTTAAGGCGAGGGCTGGTATGGGGCATATTTATATGAATACTCTCGGTGCAAGTCGAATCCCTGATGTTTTGCATGCTACAGAACCTTCAGTAGAGGTTGTTAATAAAAATTGTATATCCTGTCATCAGTATACACTTGAGAATGTTGCTCATGACTCCAAGGGAACTTGTATCGGTTGCCATCGTCAAGTTCCGCATGGTTTAGGGATTTTTAAGTCTTCTGATTGGCATTTAAAATTAAATATTGATGCTGCAAGGTAATCAAACTTAAGAAAGGTTGAGAATAATGAAAAAAAGAAAAGTCTATAAACTGATACTTATCGTATTTTTGCTAACCATACTTGCTGCATGTTTGGGTCGTGAAGAGCTAACTGTAGATAACCCTGCAGCGCTAACAAATCTATCTCCGGACGAATATCTAAATTCAGCTTTCAAAGATGCGTTTCCAATTCATTACGAAAGTTATTTGAAGAATATGGGGAACGGAATGCCTCCAGTATCTAAGTTTATTCCAGAGTATGAGCCGTATTTACCAATCCTGTTTGCAGGTTTCGCATTTGAACAAGAATACAATACAACAAGAGGTCACACCTACGCAGTTGAGGATGTGTTGAATATTGCTAGAATCACAGAGCGTTCAATTGGGTCTTGTATGACATGTAAGAGCACGATTGTTACGCCACTTTTAAAGGAATTTGGCGATGATTATTGGGCGGCAAATTTCAGGGGAGATTTACTGCCAAGATTAGAAGAAATGGCAGCTGTTGGTGCTTTGGATGAATTAGGGGAATATGGCCATATTTCGATTGGTTGTTCAGACTGTCATGATCCGGTGACGATGGAGTTAAGGATTACACGTCCGTCATTAACACACGCCTTAGCCCGTCAAGGAAAAGATTTAACTGAGGCAACGAGAAATGAAATGCGTACCTATGTATGTGCTCAATGCCACGTCGAATATTATTTTGAACCTGAGCTGAAAAAAGTTCGCTTTCCATGGGATTATGGCACGAAACCTGAAGAAATGTTTGAATATTTTCAAACAACAGCTATAGAGGAAGGTTTTGAATATGATTATATTCATGCTGTCTCAGGTGCACCAATAATTAAGGCTCAACATCCAGAATACGAGCTTTGGAGTTATGGTTCCCACGGAAGAGCTGGTGTATCTTGTTCAGACTGTCATATGCCTTTTGAACGAAGGGATGACCGACGTAAAATCTCGTCACACTATTGGGTCTCACCACTAGAAACAATTGAACAATCATGTCGTACATGTCACTCAGATAAAACAGAGAAGTACATTGTTGAAAGAGTTGGCGAAATTCAAGAGCGACATTTAGAGGCAGTTCACGAAGCTCAGGACTTAACTGTCGAAGCACACTATTTTGTAAATCGGATGATCACAGCTGGAGTTCCTCAAGATAAGTTAACACAAGCTCAAAGCTTTGTTCGTGAAAGTCAATGGTATACAGATATTATCGCTGCAGAAAATTCAGACGGTTTTCATAACCCACAAGGTAGCATGGATACTTTAAGAATGGCATCGGATGCAGCTAATAATGCGATAAAGCTTGCAACTGAAGAATTATTAAAGCTTAATATTGACCTTGACGAACTTCGTGCTGAAATTACCAAAGTAAAGCAAGCGGTATATCATGAAGAAGACCCGTTCTTAAAGCATACACATGCTACGAATAACTTCTTTCCATCGCAAAAATAAATAAAAAAGCATAAAACGGAGAAATGTCCTGTTTTATCTCAGGCTGTTGAGAAAGTCTCAACAGTCTTTTTTCTTTACTGTATTTGCATTAAGTTCGTAGCCGAGCGCGTCTTCTACGAACCTGAATTTTACATTTTTTAGAAAGTTACAGCACATAAACTCGTTCTACGAGCTAAATTTCACATATTTTAGGAGGTTACGGCACATGAATGTGTTTTACGAGCCTAAGTTTTACATATTTTAGGAGGTTATGGTACGCAAATGTGTTTTACGAGCTTAGATTTTACATATTTTAGGAGGTTACGGTACGCAAATGTGTTTTACGAGCCTGGATTTTACATATTTTAGGAAGTTTCGGTACGCAAATGTGTTTTGCGAGCCTGAGTTTTACATATTTTAGGAGGTTACGGCACGTAAATGTGTTTTGTGAGCCTAAATTTTACATATTTTAGGAGGTTGTGGTACACAAACGCGTTCTACATGCCTTTATTTACATTTTTTAGGGGGACTAAAGGTGAGGGCAATCTATGGGATAGTCCAAAATACCATTTTTTTATTATAAATATTAGCTCATACTATAAAAAGGTTCTGACTTTTCCCCTGCTTCATTAATAACAGGTTGATACAATAAACAGTTAAAACAATAGAATAATTCAGCGTGCAAAAAGATTTTTAACATTTTTCTTTTAAAAAGGAGAAAACACTTATAAAATAGATAGGTGTAATTATTTCCTAGCTAGGAAAAAATAGCTAAAGACTATGTGATTTAGTATTTGGAGGTACATCGAGCACGTAAACAATTTAAATTAACTTAAGAAGAAAGCAGTGATATAGATGAAGATTTTTAAGCCAGATTATGAATATGAGCACTTTACGAACGTTTCACTTGATTTTCTAAAAGAGCATAATATTCATGCAATTTTTTCGGATCTTGATAGTACGTTGGCGGCTCATGATCAACTTGGGGACGCTCAATTTACTAGCTGGCACGAAAAATTAGAAGCGAGTGATGTTAAGCTAATCGTAGTTTCAAATAATAGCCAAGGAAGAGTCGATAGGTTTACTAAACCTTATAACATTTTAGGGTATGGAAGGTGCAATAAGCCAGCACCAAGTAAAATTAAGAATATAATGGCGGAAATCGGTGTAGATAGTACAAACAGCATCTTTTTAGGAGATCAGCTATTTACAGATGTTTTATGTGGAAAACTTTTAAAAATGAAAACAGTTCTTGTCAAACCATTAGGAGAAGAACATGAGCCATGGACAGTCCGTTGGAAAAGAGGCCTTGAGGCAAGCATAAAAAAAATGTGGTAAGGAATACTAACATTTAACTATTTTCGTCTAATGTCTTTATTTAATGAATTTCATAATTCATAAACCTTCGCTATTGAGGAAATAGCTTGATTAAGGAAATTATGAAATTCACTCAATTAGGGCATTAAATAAAAAATTGTTAGGATGTTGATGATGATTTATATTTACAACTGCTACGGTGGAACACATTCGTCTGCATTAGCGGCAGCCTACCACTTAAACAAGTTGCCTAAAGACCGTCTTCCGACAAAGGAAGAAATATTAAATATTGACATTTTTAATAAACTTAGAACGAAAGATATGGGAAGAATCATTTATCATGGAAATGATGATGACGGAAATAAAGTTTATACAGTCGGTCGAGGAAGTTCTAAAGCCTTGGTTCCTGCATTAAAGGAACTTCTGACTTTAATCAATGAAGACGGCACTCGTACTGATAAGGTTATATTTTCAAACGCTTCACCAACAGTTCCTTTAGCCATGACATTTGGAGGTTTGTTTTCCAGGCGCCTTCACATCGATTTTATTGGTGTTCCACTTTTAATCAAAGGTGCCCAACAGACATATCACAATATTATCTCATTGGTAGAAAAAACCAGAGCTACAGCTAGAGAAACTGTAAAACAGATAGAGGTTTTAGAAAATAAGAATTTAGAAGTGAATAAACTATTTTAAACAACCAACCAAGAGGCTGACAAGAGCAACATTGTCAGCCTTGTTTATATTATAATTTAACAAAGGTGGTGAGCTCTTGAGCAATAAAAAGATTGATATTGGATTCATTCATAGCGCTGTATTGCTATTTGGGCTTTCGGGCATTTTTGCCAAGCTCATATCCTACCATGCTTTTATACTTGTACTTGGTAGAATGTTTTTTGCAGCCATGTTTCTATTGTTTGTTTTGCTTATTTGGAAAATTCCTTTTCGTTTAGTAAGTATTAAAGATATAGGTAAATTTTTTTTTATTGGAGTTATTTTAGTTGTCCATTGGTCTAGTTTCTTTTATTCTATTCAAATTTCTTCAGTAGCAATTGGCCTCATTACGTTTGCAACATTTCCTGTGTTTTCGGTTTTCTTAGAGCCCTTGTTATTAAAAGAGCGGTTTAAAAGAAAAATATAGGCATAGCACTGATAACCTTATTTGGAGTTTTTCTTATTGTACAAGAAGTAAGTTTTGAGAATACTAGCTTTTTAGGTGCTTTTTGGGGGATCGTATCGGCGTTTACATTTTCGCTCCTGGCAATTATCAATCGTGTTCTTGTAAGGGGATATTCGAGTATTGTCGTTGGTTTTTACCAGAATAGTTTTGGGTTTATCGTATTAATTCCGTTTTTGTTTTTGTTTCCATTTCAGTTTCAGTTTCAGCTAGACAACTTCTTGTTACTTGTTTTACTAGGCGTTCTTTTTACCGGGGTTTCTCACGTTATGTTTATTCAAGGGTTAAAATCTGTGAATGTACAGAAGGCCAGTATCATTGCTTGTCTTGAACCTGTTTATGGAATTATTGCAGCTGTATTCATTCTAGCCGAAATCCCTTCACTTAGGGAAGGTGTTGGGATCCTGATTATTTTATGTATGGCCATATATGTCAGTTTTTACAGTACTGTTGAGTAAGTGCGGGAGCGAGGTTTTATTGCTTTTAGTTAAGAAACTATTAGCAACTTTTGAACCTAAAAGAAGTAAAAGGCTGGCAAAGCCAGCCTACCTAAAAAGTTTTTCTAATTGTACCGAAACAATTGGTGTATCAGAAATGATACGTTCTCTAATCTCATTGAGGATATTCTTCTGCTTTTCATTTAGTGACGATAAGTCCCATTTCTTATGAAGTACTCCGTAAAGCTCACAATCTCTAAGTTTTAGAAATAGTTCAATATCATTTAGCAATGTTAGGTTAATATGATTTTCCTTTACATAGCCCTTCATAAAAGCGGGTAAAAACTCTTCATTGATAAATTTTTCTTTGTTGATAATCTTATTATTAAGCCAAAGAGAATAGTAAATTGGGATCGCAATATCGCCGATCAGGTGATGGTAAGTGCTGTCATCAAAATCAAATATCGTGATATCGGCTCCATCATAGAAAAAGTTTCCAGAATGAATGTCTGAATGAATGAGACGATAGCGCTCTTTATCTTTTGGTAGGTTCTTTATCGCTAGCAATATGGAAGTTACTTTTTCTTTAACTTTTACATCATCATTTGGAATAAAAGGTGCAAACTGAATACGAAACTCTTCAACTAAGTCAGGTCGTTTGATAATGCCATTTGGTTCTACATAGTCATTACTTAAGCGATGTAAAATCCCTGTCGCTCTTCCCCAGGCTTTAAATAATTTTTCGTTAAAGATTGGATCCTGGACCTTTACAGCAGTTCCTTTAGCTTTTTCAAACAGACTTATAAAAAAGAATGTTTTACCTGCTGGAATTGCTTCTACAAGTTGACCATTTTTAGAGCTAATTGGTCCACAAACGGGAGCGTTTTTACTTTGTAAATATTGAAGCCATGCTAGTTCAGCCTCGACCTGCTGTTTCGAGCGGTGACTACTGTGAGTTAACCTCAGGATAAACTCTTCACCTTTACGTTGGGCTGAGAAAACGTAGTTTTCAAAACTCCCTAATTTTTCTAAGGTAGAGTAATCGAGCATAAACAATTCTGCTCCAATTTTAAGGACATCTTCGTTAAAAAATACCTCTACTTCTTTTTCCAATGAAATCCCCTTACCTCTCTAGTAATTTCATGTAACAAGAAAATATTACCACTTAAAGTTAATCTCAGTAAATATGATTTTTAAAAAGAAGGAGATTGGCTCTGTTATTGTCGAGAAATCTTTCTCAAGATTTAGACAAGCAACACGTACATATAGAATATGAACTCTTATATTGGAGGGGGACTATGAATATTATCGATCAAACCTATTATGATATTAAACTTGATGAGGGGGATGAATTAGGCAGGGAGATATTAGAGATTGTAAACGTAGAAAAAAAACTTAATAAAAACTTACTAGTTTTGGTGCATCAGGTTGTTCAAGTTGATCCCAAAAACTATACAGTTATTGTTAACATCCTAGAAATGTAGTGTAGAAATGAAAAGTGCACTTCAGCAGTAGCCTTAAAGTGCACTTTTCCATAGGTTACTTTTTGGTTGCTTCAACTATTAAGGCAGGTGAATGTGTCTCAAACGGCTCCCCCTTAAAAGAGCCATATAAATTTATCTCCTGAAAACCTACCTGTGCTAAAACATCTACAAGTTGTTTGCTTGTTATAGGGAGTAAATAAACCTCATTTTTTAGAATTTCTTCCCCAATTGTAAGTTGCCCGCAAAACTTAATTTTTTTGTCCACATGTTTATATGTACGTCGAAAAGTTAGCTCTTCTTTTTCACGGGTAATCATCGGTAGCTCAGTAACTCCTTCTTTTAAAATACGATCATAATTAACAATTTGAATAAGTAACTTTCCACTTTTGGTCAATAAGTTATGGATGTTAGACAAGACTTCAGTTAACATAGTCATATTATCCAAATGCACAAGAGAGTTGCCCAGCACTATTATTGTCGAATAGCGCTTGTCCTTTAATTGGTCAAGTTGCTCCATAGCTAATGAAACAGCGGTAAGAGAAACTTGATTCTTCAAAGCTTTTTCTTCGATGATAGCTACCATATTTTTATCTAAATCTGTAGCAGTTACATTTAAACCGAGATTTGCTAAGGCAAGAGCATGATTCCCCGTTCCTGCGGCGATATCAAGCACAGCCCCTTCACCTATCCGTTCTCTAATAAAAGCGATGGATTGACTATTTAAAGGAAAGATAAGGTCATAATACTTACTTAATTGTTGATAAAAATCCATTTTGATCAGCCTCATTTATTAACGTTTATAACTAAGTTTAACATATTAGTTGAGAGTCTTTCTAATACTGTGTAGTTTGCGCGAGTATTTTCGGGTTTTTGCCAGATGCCTAGAAGAATTATAATAGTAGTACTTAACATAGTGCCAGTTTTTCCAAAAACGAAACCAAAAAACCAGGATTTTTTTTAAGAAAGTGATGGTAGCAGGTTTCCAATGAGGTGGAATTTTCGGTAGTCCTCTCATATTAATCCTCCCAATCGTTAATTTGTAATATATATGTTTGGAAAAGGAAAAATATCAACTGAGGCTAGAATTTAGTAAATTATAGAAATTATATGTAGCCTTTGTGAAGTCTATTGAAAGGCTGGCAAAACCGTAGTAAAGTAAGAGTATAGAAAGTGAACAATCACTTTCCACAGAGATAGATTAAACAATTGGGAGTTAAAATTTTTTACAAGAAATTGTGAACTTTTTCACAAACTATCGAGGGGGAACTTTTAATGATATTTGAAATTAGCCAACAAGCTGCAGAGTTTTATAAGAATGAATTTGTACTAGGGGATAATGAGGCAATTCGATTATTTGTTCGTGGCGCAGAAGGTTTCTTTTTAGGTGTAGAAAAAGATTTACTAGAACAAGAGTCTTTTATTATTGAGAAAAACGGAATTAAATTTTTCATTACTGAAAGTGACCAATGGCATTTCCAAGGCAAAACTTTAAATTTTGATCAAACTTCAGAGACGATGATCCTTTCTTAAAGTGTAGAATAAAAGATATATAATAATTGAACGTTGGTTGAGGCGGAGGACAAAAATATTTGTCCTCCGCCTCATTTCGTTTAGGAAAACGGTCAATATGTAAAATAAATTAAAAAATTTGACTAGAATATTAAATAGAACCAACTGTAGGGGGGAAGCAAATATTAAAACCGAGAAGGAAAAGGAAATTGATATTTGAAATGGAACTCATATTAAATTCTGTAAGAGTTTTAGAAACAAAAGCAGCCTTTTAAAAAAATGTATCCTTATTACGCAAATTTAAACAAAAAAATGCAAAATATGTCTTTTAAATAAGCTTCAGAAGTGTTATATTTATGCTGATTAAGTTAAGTGCTTACATAAATCGTTCATGACTTCAGGTGGCATACCTAAATATTCCTAATGTAGATGTCTGACGTCATACATTCAAGAGCTTATTATTTTTTGTTTAAAAAATAGCCAAATTGGAAATTGTAAGCATGATACTTTTAATCACACCAATTTAAAGGGGGATAAAACAGAATGAAAAAGAAAAAATTTCCTATTCTTATGTCACTTGCTTTAGCAGCTGGAACACTGCTTTCTGCATGTGGACAAGGTGCAGACCCTGCACCTGCAGAACCTACACCTGCACCAGGTGGTGGCGATACTCCAACTGAAGAAACAACTGATTTTTCTGTAAAAATGGTTACAGATGTTGGTGGAGTAGATGACAAGTCGTTTAACGAATCAGCTTGGGAAGGTCTTCAACAATTTGAAGCTGACTTTGGAGCTGAAGTTGGTTACTTACAATCAGGTGATGCTGCAGACTATCAACCTAACCTAAATCGTCTTGTACGTGAAGGTAACGATTTAGTATTTGCAATCGGTTTCTTAATGGGCGACGATGTTAAGGCAGTAGCTCAGCAACAAACTGAAGCACAACTTGCAATCGTTGACATGGTTGTTGAAGGTGACGATGGCAACTTATTAGAAAATGTTGCAAATATTACATTTGCTGAGCATGAAGGTTCATTCCTAGTTGGGGTAATCGCTGGTTTAACAACAAAAACGAATAAAGTTGGTTTCCTTGGTGGAGTTGACGGTTTCCTAATTAAGAAGTTCGAAAACGGATTTAAAGCTGGGGTAAAAGCTGTTAATCCGGATGCTGAAATCATTGTTCAATACGCTGAATCATTTAATGATGCTGCACGTGGACAACAAATCTCTGGTACAATCTACGCTCAAGGCGCTGACATCATTTATCATGCTGCTGGTGGTACTGGTAATGGACTATTTACTGAAGCAAAAGAGCGTAAAAGAGCTGGGGAAGACGTTTGGGCAATTGGTGTAGATAAAGACCAACATGCTGAAGGTCTACCTGAAAATGTTACATTAACTTCAATGATTAAACGTGTTGACCAAGCGGTATATCAAGTTTCTGAAAGAACTATGAACGGTGATTTCCCTGGTGGACAAATTGTTACGTTTGGTTTAGAGCAAGAAGGGGTTGGAATTGCTCCAACTACTGAGAACGTTTCTGCTGAAGCTTTACAAGCTGTAGAAGACTACAAAGCGAAAATCTTAAGCGGTGAAATCAACGTTCCAATGACTGATGAAGAATATGCAGCTCAACAATAATAAATAAGTACCTTGCAAAGAGGCTGACTCAAGAAAAGTGTCAGTCACCTCAATGAATACATAGTTAGGTTATTGGAAGATAACACTATCTAGCATAACATTGAGGTGAGCAGATGCTAGGGAGTCAGCCCCTTTGTTACTTTGCAATTGAAAACAAATTGGAGCGATTTACGTTAGGAGTGTTACTTTTGAATAACGTGATTGAAATGAATAATATTCGTAAAGAATTTCCGGGAATTGTTGCAAACGATAACATTACACTCCAGCTACGTCAAGGTGAGATTCACGCACTCCTTGGAGAGAATGGGGCTGGTAAGTCTACGTTAATGAATATTCTCTTTGGTCTTTACCAACCTGATAAAGGTGAAATTAAGGTAAGAGGCGAAAAAGTAGCAATTACTGATCCAAATGTGGCCAACAAATTAGGTATCGGGATGGTCCATCAACATTTTATGCTTGTCGAGAATTTTACAATAGCTGAAAATATTATTCTAGGTAGTGAACCAACAATTGCCGGAAGAATTAATATAAAGAAGGCTGAAAAAGACGTTAAAGAACTTTCAGAAAAATATGGTTTAAAGGTAGATCCAAGGGCAAAAATCGAAGATATTTCAGTTGGAATGCAACAACGCGTTGAAATTATTAAAACTTTATATCGCGGTGCGGAAATCTTAATCTTTGATGAACCCACAGCAGCTTTAACACCGCAAGAGATTAGTGAACTTATTCAAATTATGAAAGCCCTAGTTAAAGAAGGAAAATCAATTATATTGATTACACATAAATTAAAAGAAATTATGTCTGTATGTGATCGTTGTACAGTTATTCGACGTGGTAAAGGAATTGGTACAGTGGAGGTTAAGGAAACTAATCCTGATGCCTTAGCTGCAATGATGGTAGGTCGAGAAGTCAATTTTACAATTGAACGTGAAAAGGCTCAGCCTAAACATGATGTTTTGTCTGTAAAAGATCTAGTTGTTCATGATGTTCGTAAAGTTCCAGTTGTTAATGGTCTTAATTTAGAAGTAAAAGCTGGGGAAATTTTAGGAATTGCTGGTGTAGACGGAAATGGTCAGTCTGAATTAATTGAGGCAATTACTGGATTACGTAAAGCAAGTAGCGGTTCGATTACCTTAAATGGTAAAGATCTAACTAAATTAAAGACTCGTAAAATTACTGAAGCTGGGATTGCTCATATTCCTCAAGATCGTCATAAGCATGGGTTGGTTCTTGATTTCTCTGTTGCTGAAAATATTGTTTTACAAACTTACTATCAAAAACCATATTCGAAAAATAAAATCTTAAACTTTCCAGCCATACTTGATAAGTCGAAAAAGCTAATAGAGGAATACGATGTTCGTACACCAAGTGAACAAACCTTAGCCAGATCCTTATCTGGTGGTAACCAACAAAAAGCAATTATTGCTAGGGAAGTAGATCGTTCTCCAGACTTCTTAATTGCGGCACAGCCGACAAGGGGCTTGGATGTTGGTGCAATTGAATTTATTCATCGTAAACTCATTGAAGAACGTGATAAGGGACGAGCGGTATTACTTGTTTCGTTAGAATTAGATGAAGTATTAAACGTAAGTGACCGTATCGCCGTTATTTACGAAGGGAAAATTGTTGCTATTGTGGATCCAAAAGAAACAGACGAAAAAGAATTAGGACTTCTCATGGCCGGTGGGAAGAGCAAGAGAGTAGGTGAACAACAATGATCCATAAATGGCTAACTGGTGGAAAATTAACGAACATTCTAGTTCCGTTAATTTCGGTATTTTTAGGGATTTTTGTTGGTGCCATCCTGATGTTATTCATTGGGCAAAACCCAATCGTAGGGTACATGGCGCTATTATCAGGAGTATTTGGCGACATCTATTATTTCGGGGAAATGCTCCGCATGATGACACCGCTTATTTTAGCAGGGTTAGCAGTGGCGTTTGCATTTCGTACTGGCTTATTCAACATAGGGGTAGAAGGCCAATTAATTGTAGGGTGGCTTGCTTCTGTTTCTGTTGGACTTTTAATCGATGCGCCGTTTATTATTCATTTACCGCTAGCAATAGCAGCTGGAGCATTAGCTGGGGCGCTTTGGGGGTTGGTTCCTGGATTTCTAAAAGCAAGGTTTTATGTTCATGAGGTTATTGTTACCATCATGATGAATTATGTTGCTTTATATTCTAGTAACTACATCATTCGCACATACTTACTGGTTCCGGGTGAAAGAACCGATAGAATTGCATCATCTGCTTCGCTTGCATCACCATTTTTACAAGCACTAACTGATTATTCACGTCTGCATTTTGGTTTCTTTCTCGCTATTTTTGCTTGCTTTGTTGCCTGGTTTATCTTATGGAAAACTACTTTAGGCTTTGAACTTCGGGCGGTTGGATATAATAAACATGCGTCTCATTATGCTGGAATGAACGTTAATCGAAATATTGTTTTAGCGATGGTCATTTCAGGTGCTTTTGCGGGTGTTGCAGGGGCAATGGAAGGACTTGGAACATATGGTTATATGTCAATCTTAGCAGGTTTTACTGGTACTGGATTTAACGGAATTGCCGTAGCATTACTAGGTGCGAACACTTCGATTGGAGTATTTTTAGCTGCTGCGTTATTTGGTGCGTTAACTGTAGGTGCACCTAATATGCAATCACAAGCTGGAATTCCTCCAGAATTGGTTAATATCGTTATTGCATTAATCATCTTTTTTGTAGCATCAAGCTACTTAATTAGACTCGTTATTAACCGGCTCCAAAAGGAGGGAAAATAAATGGGTTTTATGGATATTTTAGCGTTAGTCATCCCAGCTACTATATTTTAGCAGCTCCATTAATTTTTACAGCTCTTGGCGGATTATTTAGTGAACGTTCAGGTGTTGTAAATATCGGGTTAGAGGGATTAATGGTAATGGGTGCGTTTACCGGGATTGTTAGTGCCTTATACTTAGAAGGTTTAGGTTTTGGTGCTTGGTCACCATGGATAGCTCTAATTTTTGCAGTTATCGTAGGCGCATTATTTTCCTTATTTCACGCAGTAGCTTCTATTACCTTTAAGGCAGATCAAGTTGTAAGTGGGGTTGCCTTAAACTTTTTAGCAGTGGGGCTAGCAGTATTTTTAGTTCGTAATATGTTTGGTAAAGGTCAAACAGACTATGTAACCTACCGTATTTCACGGGAAAATTTACCTTTATTACAGGATATTCCTTTCTTAGGACCACTCTTTTTCCAAAGAGTATATTACACATCCTTTATTGCAATTATAGCAGCTTTGGTAGTTTGGTATGTGGTATTTTATACTCCATTCGGCTTGCGTCTTCGTTCAGTCGGTGAACATCCGATGGCTGCAGATACAATGGGGATAAAAGTAAACAGAATGCGTTATATTGGGGTAATGCTTAGTGGTGCTTTTGCTGGTATGGGAGGAGCAGTCTTTGCCTTAACAACAGCGGGTAACTTTGCAGGAAATACGATTGCTGGACAAGGTTTCATGGCTCTTGCAGCATTAATCTTTGGTAAGTGGCATCCACTTGGGGCACTTGGTGCAGCCTTATTTTTCGGGTTAGCGCAATCGTTAAGTATTACTGGTCAGGCAATTCCATTCTTGGCAAACGTACCTCAGGTATATTTATTAATTGCTCCTTATGTGTTAACAATTTTAGCGTTAGCTGGGTTTGTTGGTAAAGCCGAAGGACCAAAAGCAATTGGTAAACCATATGAAAAAGGAAGCAGATAAAAAACCGCCACTGGCGGTTTTTTTGGTTTTAAATGTAAATTAATGAATGTCATAATTTATTATTTGCGCTATAAGGTTCTAAATGTAATTGCGTAAATACCATTCGCAGGTTGATATAGCTTGATTAAGGTAATTATGAAATTCACTCAAATAAGATTATTTTTCGAATTTTCGACATTTTTCTACCCTAACGAGTGGTTTTAATTTATAATAATAAAAAAGCTCTCTACGTGAGCATTGTGGCTTTATGGACATTATTTCATAAATATTCCATTCGGAGCAACAATCTTTTAAAAAGGCTGTTTTCGCAAAGTTTGTTACTTTCGTAAAAATCCCAAAAACCGGATTTTTACACAAAATACTAAGAATTCACCACTAATTTAGTAAGTATTGCTCTTTTCTTACTTAATTTATTGGGTGATAACTTCAAATAAGGTATTTTTCCGATTACTTTAGAGTAAAAAAGCAACTATGTTTACGAAAAGAGCCTTTTAAAAACAGCCTAATAGAGATTCTAACTGATACATCTCTTATTACTAAAATGGTACTGGTCATAAATTAGGAGGAAAACATCATGAACGCAAAACATGTCAACGCAATCTGTCGAGCCACTGAATCTATTTTTATTAACTTTTTTGGTGTTGAGGTTAAACCACTAAGACCCCGTGTAGAACAAATGGCGATTCCTTCTAACCAAGTTTCAGTTATATTAGGAATTAATGGTCAGTTAAATGGTCAAATCATATGTTCAATTACTGAACAAACGGCAAAAAATATTGTTGGGGTAATGATGGGCGGAATGATTATTGAACAATTAGATGAAATAGGCTGGAGTGCCATTCAAGAATTTGGAAACTGGGTAGCAGGAACTACTGCAACTGAGCTTTCAAAAGATAATGTTCTAATTGACGTAACCCCGCCGGTAATTAATGAAGGGTCCTCAAAATTTCGTACAAGTAATGTATTTATCACGGTGCCGCTAGAAACAAAAATGGGCTTAGTCGACATACATATATCCGTAAAAGAAGTTGCTGCTTAGATTAATAGTGGGAATACCCTAATACAGAAAAAAGCAAAGAAGAGACCGGAATTGTAAAATTTCTGGTCTCTTCTTTGCTTTTTATCTGCCCGAAGACAAACAGAGGTGCTTCCCGTTACTATTACCTTTAATGATTAAGCCTTTGCAGCTTGAATTTCAAGTGAGATCTTAATCTGATCTCCTACAAGAACCCCGCCAGTTTCTAATGCTGCATTCCATGTTAAACCATAGTCACTGCGTTTAATTTTGCCATTAGCACTAAAACCTACCTTCTCATTCCCCCAAGGATCTTTCCCCTGGCCTTCGAATTTTACAGTAAACGACTCTTTGCGAGTCACCCCACGAATAGTTAAATCACCTTGCAATTCATACTCACCATCACCGTTACTTACGATTTCAGTAGCTTTAAATGTTAATTTTGGGAAGTTTTCTACATCAAAGAAATCTGCTGAACGTAAATGGTTATCACGGTCTTCATTTCGAGTATCAATGCTTGCAGTATCAATACTAAAAGAAATATCTGCTGTTGTAAGATCATTTGGATCTGCATCAATTTCTGCACTAAATTCATTAAAGGTACCTTTCACGTTTGCTATCATCATGTGTTTTACTGAAAAATCCACACTACTGTGCGCTGTATCAACTGCCCATTTTGTTTTTGTCATAATAATAATTCCTCCTTAAATAATATATCTTAAATTCAAGATAACTTAACTTAAGATAAATTATATACCGGATTTGTGAGAATAGCAACCAATATGTTTTCGAAATTTAGATTTTATTTAGAAGGAGTCTTCGTAGGTTATGTTTATTTACGGTTCATTTTTTTCGAAACTTGGCCAACTTTGGACAGCTTTTCTATTTATCAGCTTGCTCCATTCCGAACTTGCCCCCTTTACACCACACAACAGTGGTAGTATTTTGGCCATTCATACAGTATCATCAACCATAGATGATGAGTAATTTTGTATATTCTTAAACGGTCAAAAGTGCTCCCCATGCTGACATCCAAACGGTTAACAATCGAAAAGGGCAGATCAATTGGATAGACTTCGCTTTTATGTTTAAATTATGAATAGGAATGAATTCGAGAGGAGTTCTGAGGATGAAGGAAATTGATGTTACAAAGTACGAAAAAAAAATAGCGTTACGCCAAATTACAAAAGCTGACTTTCAAGAACTATTGGTTTTACAGAAAATCTGTTTTCCAAATATGGATCCATGGGAACTAGATCAGTTAGAGAGTCATATTGAGATTTTTCCAGAGGGACAATTTTGCGTTGAATACGAAGGGAAAATTATTGGTTCATGCTCTAGTTTAATTGTGAACTTTGATGAGTATGATGATCAACATACGTGGGACGAAATTACTGATAACGGATATATCACAAATCACGATCCTGAGGGGTATAACTTATATGGTATGGAGGTCATGGTACATCCAGACTTTCGACGAATGAAAATTGGTAGAAGACTATACGAGGCAAGAAAAGAATTAGCAAGGAACTTAAACTTAAAAAGTATCATTATTGGTGGCCGTATCCCTAACTATTCCAAACACTCTAATTCGTTAACACCAAGACAATACGTCGAGGAAGTTATCCATCATAACATATATGACCCTGTGTTAACCTTTCAGGTAATGAATGGGTTTACGTTGAAGAGAATTAACAAGAATTATTTAGACGATGATAATGCTTCGATGAAGTATGCTACGTTAATGGAGTGGAATAACATTGACTACCAGCCGATATCGAAGCGTCATTTTAAAACATCATTTCCTGTTAGAATTAGTGTCATTCAATATATGATGAAAAAATTGATGCGTTTGAAGATTTCGCTAAGCAATGTGAGTTTTACGTAGATGTGGCAGAAAGTTATCAATCTGATTTTGCCGTATTTCCAGAAATTTTTACTACGCAATTGTTATCATTCATTGAGGAAAAATCTCCAAGTCAAGCGATACGCAATTTAACGGAATTTACCGAGCAGTATATCTCATTATTCACAGGGCTAGCTGTAAAATACAATGTCAATATTATTGGTGGATCACACTTTGTTGAAGAAGAAGGGAAAATATATAATATTGCGTATTTATTTAGACGTGATGGAACGATTGAAAAGCAATATAAAATCCATATTACTCCGAATGAACGTAAATATTGGGGGATTACAGGTGGGGATGAAATAAAAGTATTTGACACTGACTGCGGAAAAATTGCGATACAAATTTGCTATGATATTGAATTTCCAGAATTAGGTCGGATTGCTACGGATAAAGGAGCTAATATAATCTTTACACCGTTTTGTACAGACGAACGCCAAGGCTTTTTACGAGTGAAATATTGCGCTCAAGCTAGAGCGATTGAAAATCAGGTTTATGTTGTATTAGCAGGGACTGTTGGGAACTTATCAGAAGCTGAAAATATGGACATTCAATATGCACAATCAGCTATTTTCACTCCTTCTGATTTTACATTCCCAAGGGATGGTATTGAAGGTGAATGTCCTGCAAATATTGAAACGGTAGTTGTTGGTGATGTTGATTTGGAAATATTACGACGGCATCGGAAATCTGGTAATGTCCAACAACTAAAAGATCGTCGTAAAGATTTGTATTCAATCAACTATAAATATTAAAAATCTGTTTATTTTCTTCACTATTTAACGTTTAGCAAGAGTACTTTAAGTTCATCCTAGTTAGCGACAAGGGGATGAAAAAAATGAAGATACAAGTCGATAAAGTGAAAATAAATAAGAAAATTGTATTTATTGCTAGCCTGTTTTTTATGTTTTTTAGTTTTTATTTATTTGGTGACCTTACGAATACATCGACCATTGAGGGACTTAAAGTAGAACTTTACCCGCTGAGTACGCCGCTTAAAGTCGGGGATCGTTCTGTTCTACAAGTACTAGTTTTTGATGAGCAATTACAAGCAAGAAAAGATCTCAACGTTGAAATAACCCTACTAGCTTCTAATGCGGTTGGCCACCAAATTGAGCAGAAATTAGCTCATGTTGAAAATGGGCTATATGAAACAAATGTCCAATTTTTTCATTCTGGAAATTGGGAAGCATTGGTTAATGTTAGTAAAGGAAGCTTTGTATACGAGAAAAAATTTCAGTTATTTGTGGAAAGATAGTCTAGTTCCAATACGTCCTATGTATGCTACAGTAAGTAGAAAAACGTAAAGGATAGGACGGTGTAATTATGGCTTTCAATGGTCAAAGAATTTTGCCGGCAGTTCGTAGGTACAAAGATCTTGAGAAGTTAGTGAAAAGTGACTATACGTATATTGTTTTGTTGAATAGCCATATCGGTCAATTGAAACATTTGATCCAATTAGCAAAGAACAATGAAAAAAAGGTGCTACTTCATGCCGATTTAGTTCAAGGCTTAAGAAATGATGAATATGCAGCACAATTTCTATGCCAGGATATTCGACCAGCTGGGCTAATATCAACAAGAAAAAATGTGGTGGTAACAGCTAAAAAACATCAGTTAATTTCAATTCAACGCTTATTTTTGCTTGATTCGATTGCACTCGAATCAAGCTATAAGCTGCTTGAAACAACCCAGCCCGACTTTATCGAAGTATTGCCAGGAGTAATGCCCCACATCATTAAAGAAGTTTATGAAAAATCACGTATTCCTATAGTTGCTGGCGGTTTGATACGGCAAAAGCATGAGGTAGGTGAGGCACTACGAGCGGGTGCTACTGCGGTTACTACGTCTAGAGCAGAATTGTGGTGGGATTGAAAAACGGGTTGAGTCCGATAACGCTTCTTTAATGATTGACAGCGTTTCCAGACGATGATTAAATGAAAATAAGTTAATAATTGCATCGGAGATAGGAGATTGGAAACAAATTATTTTCTAGTAGTTTTCTAGAATGTTGTTTTTGATCTTTTTTTTCGATATAGGGATTGGAGGCTTCCTATGGAAAAAAAATATATCCTTTCACTTGACCAAGGAACAACGAGCACAAGGGCTATTTTGTTTAATAAGAATGGAGAAATTGTTGGGTCAGCTCAAAAGGAATTTACACAATTGTTTCCAAATCCAGGTTGGGTGGAACATAATGCGAGTGAAATCTGGGGTTCAATCTTAGCGGTAATTGCTGAGCTTTTATCAAAGTCTGAAATTAAAGCAAATGAGGTAGCTGGCATTGGGATCACTAATCAACGGGAAACAACTGTTGTCTGGGAGAAAGAGACAGGACATCCTATTTATAATGCTATCGTTTGGCAGTCGCGACAAACTGCAGACATTTGTATGGAGCTAAAAGAAAAAGGCTTTGGGGAAATGGTTAGAGCAAAGACAGGTCTTTTAATTGATGCTTATTTTTCTGGGACCAAAGTGAAATGGATATTAGACAATGTAGAAGGTGCTAGGAGAAAAGCAGAAAACGGAGAGTTACTTTTCGGTACGATTGATACATGGCTCATTTGGAAGTTGTCTGGTGGAAAGGCTCACATAACAGATTACTCAAATGCCTCACGTACGTTAATTTATAATATTTATGACTTACAATGGGATGAAGAATTACTTGAAATGCTTACGATACCTAAAGTGATGCTACCAGAAGTACGGCCATCATCTGAGATTTATGCTACGACTTTAGGTACTCATTTCTTTGGTCAGGAGGTACCTATTTCCGGTGCAGCAGGAGATCAGCAAGCAGCTTTATTCGGGCAAGCTTGTTACTCAGAAGGTATGGCAAAAAACACGTATGGAACCGGCTGCTTTATGCTAATGAATACGGGGGATAAAGCAGTTAAATCTGAACATGGTTTGTTAACCACGATAGCCTGGGGAATTGACGGGAAGATCGAGTATGCATTAGAAGGAAGTATTTTTGTGGCAGGCTCTGCAATTCAATGGTTGCGGGATGGGCTAAGAATGATTAAATCAGCCGCTGATAGTGAGAAGTATGCGACGAGAGTTGAGTCAACAGATGGAGTTTACGTTGTTCCAGCTTTTGTAGGACTTGGAACACCATACTGGGATAGTGAGGTTCGTGGGGCTATTTTTGGTTTAACTCGTGGTACGGAGAAAGAACATTTTGTACGCGCAACGTTAGAATCACTTGCTTATCAAACAAAAGACGTCCTTACTGCTATGGAGGCCGATTCTGGAATACAACTAAAAACACTTCGTGTTGATGGTGGTGCAGTAGCAAATAATTTCTTAATGCAATTTCAAAGTGATATTTTAGGCGTAACGGTTGAGCGTCCAACGATAAATGAAACCACAGCTTTAGGTGCTGCATATTTAGCGGGGCTAGCTGTTGGTTTTTGGACTAATCGTACAGAGATAGCTGAGCAATGGAAAATAGATCGAACTTTTAAAGTAAATATGACTACAACCAATCAAGAAAAGTTATATCGAGGCTGGAAAAAGGCAATAGAAGCCACTACTGCCTTTAAGTAAGCTGTTTTCTCAAAGATTGTTGCTATTAGCTTTTAGGTCGTAACCAAGAGAATGCTTGGTTACGACCTAAAAGCAACAAAGTTTACGAAAACAGCCTTCCGAAAAGAGCCTTTAGTAAAAATAGTAGTAACAGATTTGAATAAAAATAATATAATGGTTTTAAGTTAATAAATTGGTCGGAGAATTGGAGAGACCACAACACTCTATTTAAAATAATGAGTTGTTGTGGTCTTTTCGCGTATTCTGCGAATTAATAGGGGGTTTATTAAATGGCAATCCTGTTTTCAGGACTACACCGCACGAGTGTTTTACAACAAATGTCAAATCAGGAATTAGACCTTTTAGTTATTGGAGGGGGAATTACCGGGGCAGGAATCGCTCTTGATGCCCAAGTTCGGGGAATTCAAACAGGATTGATTGAAATGCAAGATTTCGGGGCCGGGACATCTAGTCGATCAACGAAACTAGTTCATGGCGGACTAAGGTATTTAAAACAGTTAGAGATAAAGCTAGTAGCAGAAGTAGGGCAAGAACGAGCCATCGTTTATGAAAATGCTCCACATGTGACAACTCCAGAGTGGATGCTTTTACCAATAATAAAAGGTGGGACATTTGGAAGATTTACGACATCGCTTGGTTTAAAGATTTATGATTTTTTAGCGAAAGTAAAAAAATCAGAACGACGTTATATGTTAAATAAACAAAAAGCTTTGGAAAAAGAACCATTGCTTCTTAAAGATAAGTTAAAGGGTGCCGGAGTATATGTAGAATACAAAACAGATGACGCAAGGCTAACCATCGAAATTATAAAAGAAGCTGTTGCACGAGGAGTGTTAGCAGTTAATTATGCCAAAGCAGAAGGGTTTATTTACGAAAACAAAAAGGTTGTAGGTGTAAAGGTTGTTGATCAGTTTACTGGTGGAGTCACTGAAATTAGGGCGAAAAAGATCGTTAACGCAGCAGGTCCTTGGGTAGATTCCTTACGTGAAAGAGACAATTCGAAAAAAGGAAAGTATTTATACTTAACTAAAGGTGTCCATCTAGTTATCGATCAATCTCGTTTTCCCTTAAAGCAGTCAGTCTATTTCGACACAAAGTGTGATGGGCGGATGTGCTTTGCTATTCCTCGTGATGGGAAAACTTATGTTGGCACCACTGATACCTTTTATAAAGATGATATTACTGATCCTAGAATGACTGTAGCTGATCGTACTTACATTATCGAAGCTGTTAATTATATGTTTCCTGACGTAAATTTAACAACTCAAGATATTGAATCTTGCTGGAGTGGGTTGCGGCCATTAATTCACGAAGAAGGAAAAAATTCCTCTGAAATTTCACGAAAGGATGAAATATTCATCTCTAAAAGCGGGCTAATCTCGATAGCTGGTGGAAAATTAACAGGTTACCGGAAAATGGCTCAACGTATAGTTGATTTTGTTGGGAAAGATCTTGGCATTCAAAACCCATGTACAACGAATAAAATCAGGCTAGCAGGTGGTGATTTTGGTGGTGCTGCTAATTTTCCGAAATTCCTAGAAGAAATGACAAAGGAGGGAATGAGACTCGGACTACCAAAGGAAGAAGCTTTAAACCTAAGCAAACGATATGGAACTAACGTAAAACGGGTTTTTGAGATAATGGAAATTGACGGAGATAAAGCAAATAGGTATGACCTTTCAAAAGAGGTATTTGCAGCTTTAGTTTATGGAATTGAAAATGAAATGGTATCTACACCAGTAGATTTTTTTAATCGGCGTACAGGGGCAATCTTCTTTAATATTCAATGGGTTCGCAGATGGAAAGAACCGGTGCTAAATTATATGAAGAAACGTTTCAACTGGAATTATACAGAATATCAAACTCATAAATGGAAAGTAGAACAACAAATTGAACATGCGACTGTTGCAGTTGATGAATTTATAGATAAAAATCGACAAGTCATTTAGTATGTATATGGTAACCGAGTCCCCTCAATTGAAATGAAAATAGGGGGCTCATTTTGTCTCTAAATAAAGGCACTCATCAAGCAAAGTGTGAAGAGGCAAGGAGGACTACGCTAAGCAAAAAATAGGATTATTAAACACATGCTAAGAATAAATTTTGCCCAGATCTAGGTTTTAATTGAAACATGGATCTTTTACTCGGACCACTTGACAAAGACTTTAGAATAATAAAGAATAAACTAGATGTTGAAATGTTAATAAAAATGTCGAACTATAATTGACATTTTCAATCTATTTTACTGTTAAAATGTAGGATGTATCAAAAATAACTAAACGTGAGGGGGTTCATCGATGAATTGGAAAAGTACATACGAATTATGGGTAAACCATAACGATATTGATGGAGAATTAAAAGCTCAATTGCAACAAATGAATGGCAATGACCAGTTAATCGAGGAATGTTTTTATAAGAACTTAGAATTTGGTACTGGAGGTATGCGTGGGGAGATAGGTCCTGGTACTAACAGAATGAATGTTTATACAATTCGTAAAGCAGCTGAAGGGTTAGCAGAATACATAAAAGCACATGGTGAAAAAGCGATGGAAAGAGGAGTAGCGATTGCTTACGATAATCGCTTTATGTCACAGGAATTTGCATTAGAATCTGCGTTGACTCTAGGAAAGCACGGGATAAAGAGCTATTTGTTCAAACAGTTACGTCCAACGCCGGAATTATCATTTGCCGTTCGTTATCTACAGGCATTTTCGGGGATTGTTATTACAGCAAGTCACAATCCCCCAGAATATAATGGCTTTAAGGTCTATGGGGATGATGGTGCTCAACTAACACCAGATGCCGCTCAGTTTCTAGTTGATAAAGTTAATGAGGTTGAAAATGAGCTACTGATTGAAGTAGCTGAAAAGCAATCTCTGTTAGCTACTGGTCAATTGGTTATGGTTGAAGAAGAAATTGATGAAGCTTACGTGGAAAAGCTAAAAACTGTAGTAGTAAATCATGAGCTAGTGAGTAAATATGGCAATGATGTAAAGATTGTTTTCACTCCTTTACACGGAACGGCTACTTTGCCAGTTCAACGTAGCTTTGAAGCTGTCGGATTTTCAAATTTCCATATTGTTGAAGAGCAAGCAGTTCCAGATCGTAAATTTTCAACAGTGGCTTCGCCAAATCCAGAAGAACATGCCGCTTTTGAAATGGCCATTAAGTACGGAGAAAGACTAGGAGCTGATGTTTTAATTGCCACTGATCCAGACGCTGATAGAGTTGGTGTAGCTGTAAAAGATGATCAAGGACAATATGTTGTTCTAACAGGAAACCAAACTGGTGCATTAATGGTAGAATACATTCTCTCGCAACAAAAGAAAGCGGGAATCTTACCTGAAAATGGGGTAGTTATAAAGACAATTGTTACTTCTGAACTAGGAAGAGTTATTGCCAATGCGTATGGGTTATCGGCAATTGATACATTAACAGGTTTTAAATTTATTGGTGAAAAAATAAGAGAGTTTGAAGACTCAGGTGAAAATACCTTTTTATTTGGATACGAAGAAAGCTATGGTTTCTTAATAAAAGACTTTGCAAGGGATAAGGACGCTATACAAGCAGTATTATTAGCAGCAGAACTTGCAGCTTACTATAAGTCTCAAAATAAAACAATGTACCAAGGATTGTTAGAGCTTTTTGAAAAATACGGTTTTTATCTAGAAGGATTACAATCGATCACCCTCAAAGGAAAAACAGGCATTGAGAAGATGAATCAAATGATTACTTCTTTTAGAGAAAATCCACCGCAAGAATTTGCTGGATTGAAAGTTGTGGCAGTAGAAGATTATCTAACCAAACAACGGAAGGATTTAAATCTAGAAACTGTTGAAGATATTTTACTTCCAAAGTCAAACGTTCTAAAATATATTCTAGAAGGAAACTCTTGGATCTGTGTCCGTCCATCAGGAACTGAACCGAAAATAAAGTTCTATTTCGGAACAACGAGCAATTCATTAAAGAATAGTGAGGAAAACATCGCTAACCTTAAAGCTTCAGTCATGGAGAAACTTAATATCACCAACTAATGTAGTTCTTTGGTCACAAAATGTTCAAACTTTTAACACGTGTTTCTAAGAAGATATTTTATAATTAAAGCACATGGATTGCACTATGTGCTTTTTTTATATTAATTAATGTACAAGCTGTGAGATTCATCACAGGACTTTCTACTGAAAAAAGGTAAAATTAAGGAAATAAGTCATCTTTAAGGTGGTGCGTAAAATGTGTTCACAACATTCTTTAAGGTTTTATATTGAGAATAAGAGGCAGGATATGATAAAGGCTGCTGAAAATTTTGGGATGAATGCAGAGATTACGATTAAGCATAGTCAAGAGTTGGATGAGCTCCTCAATCAATATTGGAGAGTAGTATTTGAAACAAATGAAAATCCTGTAGTCAAATTCTCTTGAAAAAAACTTTTTTTCAGCAGATGTTGACAAAACTAAATAACCCTGATAATATATATTCTTGTGACTGACATTTTTTTAATTGTTTTTTCACATGAAAGTTAATAGTAATTGTGTTCAAACGGAGGAATACCCAAGTTCGGCTGAAGGGATCGGTCTTGAAAACCGACAGGCGGGTTAAACCGCGCGGGGGTTCGAATCCCTCTTCCTCCGCCATTTTCTTGGACCCGTGGTGTAGCGGTTAACATGCCTGCCTGTCACGCAGGAGATCGCCGGTTCGATCCCGGTCGGGTCCGCCACTTTTATGAATTAGTAATTACTAATGGCTCGGTAGCTCAGTCGGTAGAGCAGAGGACTGAAAATCCTCGTGTCGGCGGTTCGATTCCGTCCCGAGCCACCATTTAAATTTTATACTAGCAAGTCCGTTTTTTGGTTATGCCGGGGTGGTGGAATTGGCAGACACACAGGACTTAAAATCCTGCGGTAGGTGACTATCGTGCCGGTTCAAGTCCGGCCCTCGGTACTCTTATTTATTTTTGAAATCACAACATGCGCTCTTAGCTCAGCGACGAGCAGATACATCAATGAACCACAGCGAGTTGTTTCGACGCAAAAAACAACGAAGCATTACTAGTAGAGGAAGAAACAGGATCTACGGAGCGAAACATCGTCCGTAAGCATCGTGAATAAGCCTCATTGAAATCACAACATGCGCTCTTAGCTCAGCTGGATAGAGCATGGCACTTCTAATGCCAGGGTCGGGAGTTCGAATCTCTCAGGGCGCGCCATAAAATTGGAAATCGTCTGAGCATTAAAGGGAACTAACATTGTTAGTTCCCTTTTTATTTTGTTATGAATTTAGTGTGATTGACAATTACACTATTAAAATGTAGTTAAGAACAAAAAAGGAATTTTTTTCTATTCCTATTTACAGATATCTACACACGATATAGACTAATTTTGATAATGATTATCAATGTTGTTTGGGGGTCTTCTAATGGTCTTAGCTAGTGTAAATGAAGGGGAAAAAGTAAGAATTACTGATTTATCAAAAAGTAATCATCTGATAAAAAGGAGATTATTAGATTTGGGGATTTTTGAGGGAATTGAAGTAAATATCCTAAGGAAAATGCCTTTTGGTGGTCCAATTTTAATTGAGTGTAAAGGTAATAGGATCGCTATTCGAAAAGTCGATCTTTCCAGAATAGAAGTGGAGTCTTCACGATGAAAAAAGTTGCCTTAATTGGAAATCCGAATACAGGAAAAACTTCACTTTTTAATCAGCTTACTACATCTTACGCCTATGTGGGCAATTGGAGTGGAGTAACTGTTGAAAAAAAGATTGGAAAGTTAAAAAGGCAACATGGAGAGCTTATTGATTTACCTGGCTTGTATACCTTAAATCCTCTAACAGAGGATGAAGCAGTTGTTTCTAATTTTTTAGTGAATGATACATATTCTATGGTTTTAAATATCGTTGATGCGTCCCAGCTTCATCGTAACCTACATCTAACAATTCAGTTACTTGAACTTGGGAAACCACTAATGGTCGGATTAAATATGACCGATGTTGCTGAACAGTATGGGACGAAAATAAACATAGTTCAATTAGCAAAAAAACTCAGTGTACCAGTTATACCAATTGTTGCCCGAACAGGTAAAGGGTGCTTAGCGTTAGGGGAGAAACTCTCAGACTATGACACTTCATATCCATTTCAACTTTATTATGGGCAGTTGATTGAGAAAGCAATAACAGAAGTAGATGGTTTACTGAAAGGTGATTCCCACCTTCCAAAGCGTTGGCTTGCTTTGCAGTTTTTTGAAGGAAACTCTTACGTATATTCATATCTTCAGTCACTCATTTCAAAACAGCAATTGGATAAAATACACGAAGAATTGGAGAAGAGTATAAAGGAAACAGAAGGGGTATTTTTACACCATTATATTTATCGTAAAAGAAATGAATTTATCCAAAAAATAGTAGAAGATGTAGAAGAGAAAGACATATCAACTTCCAAAACATTAACAGAAAAAATTGATACGGTTGTGACAAATCGCTTTTTAGGTGTTCCTATTTTTCTACTGACGATGTTTCTTGTCTTTATGCTAACCTTTGATTGGTTAGGTTTTCCTCTATCAGACCTTTTAGATGAATTTTTGTCAGGGCCGTTTACAGACTTAATCATTACGTTTCTTGCACTTATAAATGCATCGCCTTTTATTGAAGCGTTAATTGTGGATGGAATTATTGCTGGTGTCGGTGGGGTACTCGTGTTTATTCCCCAAATTTTTATTATGTACATCTTCATTTCATTCTTAGAAGACTCGGGATATATGGCAAGGGTAGCGTTAGTTATGGACCGGTTTATGGAGAAGATTGGGTTGAATGGGAAAGCATTTATACCGATGATCATCGGCTTTGGGTGTAATGTACCAGGCGTAATGGCAGCTAGAACAATTGAGCAACCACGGGAACGCTTACTGACAATTATCTTAATGCCACTTATGTCGTGTTCTGCACGCTTACCTGTGTATGCATTGTTTGCAGCTGCATTTTTTGCTGACAACCAAGCCCTTATTGTCTTTTCCCTATATTTTTTAGGAATTGCGTTAGCGCTTTTGTTGGCAAAAGTCTTTTCTACAACACTATTAAAAAATGAAGCCTCTATTTTTGTTATAGAACTTCCACCATATCGTCTTCCGCATGGTGGAACACTAGTGAGAAGCGTTTGGGATAAAGGGAAGGGGTTTCTGAAAAAAGCAGGAACGATCATCTTCGCAGGTTCAGTTTTTATTTGGTTACTAACATACCTGGGTCCTGGTGGTGTAGACGTGGACATGGATGAGAGTTTTCTCGCGTTAATCGGTGGTGTCATAGCACCCATTTTAGAACCATTAGGATTTGGTACTTGGCAGGCTGGAGCCGCATTATTGACAGGTTTTATGGCAAAAGAAGTCGTGGTTTCGACGATGAATATTATTTATTACGCTCCAGACGTTGAAACATTACAAGCATTAATGACTTCACATTATACATCCTTATCTGCCTATAGCTTTATGGCCTTTATTTTGCTTTACATCCCATGTATGGCAACAGTAGCTACAATAAAGAAAGAGACAGCTTCAACGAAATGGACGATCGTCTCGATTGTCTATGCTCTAGTACTTGCCTATCTGTTATCGTTCCTTATTTATCAAGTTGGAAGTTTGCTAGGATATTAAAGGGGATGAGAAAATGGTAGGTAATGTAATCATTGGGGTTATGATCTTTGCATATGCAGGTTGGTCACTTTATAGATTTATCAAGAAATCAAAAGCTGGAAAGTGTGCTAGTTGTAGTGAACATGAAGGGTGTTCAGCATTCGATTGTGATGAAAAAAAATAAACGCGAGAGTACGTTACTTTTAGTTAAGTAGCGTATTTTTTTTACTATATTTTTAGCATTACACTATGAATATGTTGCAAATATATAACCATACTAAAAATGCAATAATTTCATAGTGAGGTGGTTTTGTGAAGAATGAGGAACTTGATTCCATATTTATTGGAATTGACGTAGGTTCTACTACGGTAAAAGCAACGGTAGTTAATCCTACTACGAAAGAAATATTATGGTCAGATTATCAACGTCATCATACAAAGCAAGCAGAAATGGTCCTCGAATTTTTAGTCCGAATTGGTAACGAATTCTCGTACATAAATAGAGATAAAATTCGTGTGTTTATTACGGGTTCAGGTGGTGGCCCAATTGCAGAACATATAGGAGCCAAGTTTGTTCAAGAGGTTAACGCTGTAACAATGACTGTAGAAGAACTACATCCAGATGTAGGAAGTGTTGTCGAACTAGGTGGCCAGGATGCAAAAATTATCATATTTAAAGAAAACGAAGAAACTGGGGACAAACAAGCGATCACCTCTATGAATGACAAGTGCGCATCAGGTACTGGGGCGACAATTGATAAATGTATGATTAAGGTTGGTATGCCAGAAGCTGAGGTAGCAAAATTACAATTTGATGATACAAAACTTCATCACGTTGCGGCAAAATGTGGTGTTTTTGCTGAAACAGATATTGTTAACTTAGTGAAGAGTAGTATTCCTTCTGCCGAAATTATGTGCTCTCTTGCAGATGCAATCGTCATGCAAAATCTATCAGTTCTAACGAGAGGAAATACATTAAGACACAAAGTTCTTTTACTAGGTGGCCCTAATACATATTTACCTTTCTTACAACAATGCTGGCGTAAGCGAATTCCAGAAGGTTGGGAGGAGCGAGGCTATCAATATCCAAAGGATGTGCCAATTGAAGAGTTGATTTTCATCCCGGAAAACGCTCAATATTATGCTGCGTTTGGTGCTGTTATGTATGGCATGCACGAGCCAGCTGAGGTTGGTGTTTACACAGGGATTGAAGCGTTAAAAACATTTATTACTCATGGGCGAAAAGCGAAACTAGGTGAAAAAGCTGGAGCACCTCTAGTAAAAGATGTGGAGGAGTTAGAGCAATTTCGAATTCAATATAGCATTCCGAAATTTACGCCAGTCAAATTTAAAGAAGGGCAAAACATTCAAGCAGTTATTGGGTTAGATGGTGGCTCTACGTCATCGAAGGCTGTGCTAGTAGATATGGATGGCAATATTTTGTTAAAAGAATACCAACTATCCAAAGGGAATCCGATACAAGATACACGTGAGCTATTAGGAAAGATCCGTGAAAAAGTGGTAGCTAGTGGAGCGAATCTTGAAGTTATGGGCTTTGGTGCGACAGGGTATGCAGCAGACGTACTGGAAAAAACCTTAAATGCTGACGTCAATATAGTTGAGACTGTTGCGCATATGATGAGTGCGGTTCACTTTTTTGGGGATATTGATGTGATTTGTGATATCGGTGGCCAGGACATTAAAGTATTATTTTTGAAGAATGGAGACATACGCAATTTCCGTTTATCTAACCAATGTTCAGCAGGAAATGGAATGCTATTGCAAGCAATGGCAGATCAATTCGGAATTCCGGTTCAAGAATATGCTGATACAGCTTTTCGAGCAGATTTGTCACCGAAATTCTCATATGGTTGTGCGGTATTTTTAGATTCAGATCGTGTGAATTTTCAAAAGGAAGGCTATGCAAAAGAAGAGTTATTAGCAGGTTTAGCCCTTGTGTTACCAAAAAATATTTGGCAGTACGTTGTTCAAGTGCCACGAATGGCAGAGCTTGGACGGAAGTTTGTCCTCCAAGGTGGAACGCAGCATAATTTAGCTGCTGTGAAAGCACAAGTGGATTACATTAAAGAACGCGTTCCTGATGCCGAGGTTTTCGTTCATCCACATACAGGTGAAGCAGGTGCGATTGGGGCTGCTATGGAAACGATTCGTGTTGTAAAGCGAAAAGGGTTTACAACCTTCCAAGGCTTGGATTCAGCAATTGGAATGACATACGAATCGCGAAATGATGAATCGACACGCTGTAATTTTTGCCCTAATCTTTGCAGTCGGACATTTATTGATACGAAAACCCCAGATGGTCAAACGGCAAGGTATATTTCAGGATTTAGTTGTGAAAAAGGCACCGTCGAAGATAAGGATGCATTAATTGCCTTAACAAAAGAGCGGAATCAGTTAAAAAAACATTACCCTAACTTAGTTGACTATGAAGCGAAAAAAATGTTTAAGCATTTTTATGATCCAAAGCCATTGCCTGAAGATACGACGATCATTGACGATGTTCAAGTGAAGTCTATGCTCTTTGGGTTAGGTACGAAAAAAGTTGCGTATCAAAGACCATTCCAACGTTCGTCTAAGGAAGCAATTGAACATCGGAAACAACTAAGGATCGGAATTCCGAAGGTACTAAATATCTGGTCAACAGCGCCGTTTTGGCGAACGTATTTTGAAGCATTAGGGATCCCTGAAAAACATGTAGTTTTTAGTGATAATACGAGTGAAGAAATGTGGCAAGCAGGTGGGAAGTATGGCTCGATTGACCCATGCTATCCGTCAAAAGTGGCCCAGGCCCATGTTCATAATTTACTTTTCAAGCACCATAAAGAGGAAAAACCATTACATGCTGTGTTCTTTCCATGTATTACTCATATTGATGCTCATATAAAAAATGTCATTGATTCGGCTAGTTGCCCAATTGTTGCAGGCGCACCAAACGTAATTAAAGCTGCGTTTACGAAAGAAACAGATTTTTTCAAAGAACGCGATATTCAATATTTTGATCCAGCTGTGACATTTACTGAACCTAACTTACTGAAGAAGCAAATGTATGAAGCGTTTCGAGAATTCCTTCAGGTAACAGAAGATGAAAGTGATTTTGCCATAGATGAAGCTTGGCAGGCAATGAGAATGTTTGATGATGAAATGCAACAAAAAGGGAAGGAAATCTTAGAGCAGATTGAAGATGAAAACCGAGTGGCAATTTTGATGATAGGCAGACCATATCATTCAGACCCTGGCTTAAATCATGGTGTGTTAGATGAGTTTCAGGTCTTAGGTTATCCGATTTTATCCATGCGGTCGATACCTAAGGATGAAGCGTGGCTCCGGAAGTACTTTAAAGATGATTTAGAGAGCGGCAAAGTTGATTATGCACTGGAAGTCACCGACGTCTGGCCGGAGAATTTCAGTTCAAATAGTGTTCAAAAGGTATGGGCAGCAAAATTTGCAGCTCGCCATCCTCATGTAGCAGTTCTTGATTTATCCAGCTTTAAATGTGGGCATGATGCGCCAACGTACGGTTTGATTGACTCTATCATATCAACCGCAGGAACACCATATTCTGCTTTGCATGACATTGATGCAAATAAGCCAAGTGGTTCAATTAAAATTCGGGTGAAAACTTATGCTCATAGCTTAAGTCTTAACGAAGAGCGCTTGCAGGATTTAGCGAGTAAAAAGGAAGAGTTACAAAAACTGATTGAGAAAAAACGAAAGTCGCTAGAGCGTAATCAATTACTAGAAGAGTTCGAAGAGCTTACAAGTCGAAAAGCTCAAGGCTAAAAAGGAGAATACGAAATGGATAAGGTTGCTGAGAAGTTTGAACGGGAACTACTTCGTTACCGTGAAGAACAAGAAGCGAAATTAGGACTTAATGAAACGAAACAACAATGGTTTGATCCGGTTCCAAGGCAATTTTTTGCTAAAGATAAAGAGTCAACGACGATATTATTTGGTGGTTTAACGATGGCTCACGACTACCTCATATCAGGAGGTTTAAAAGGAATTGGGTATAATGTAGCTCATTTGGAATGTCCAGATACTGATGCGTTGCGCTATGGAAAAGAGTTCGGAAATCGTGGACAATGTAATCCAACTTATTTTACAGTTGGAAATTTAATTAAACATTTAACGTATTTACGTGATGTTGAAGGTAAGACGAAAGATGAGATCGTAAAGAATTACTTATTTGTAACGAGTGGCTCTTGTGGTCCCTGTCGTTTTGGAACGTATGTAACAGAATATCGTAAAGCGCTTCGAGATGCTGGCTTTGACGGCTTCCGAGTTCTCCTTTTTCAACAACAAAGTGGTTTGAAGCAAGCGACAGGGGAAGAATCGGCGTTAAAACTAGACAGTTCTTTTTTTATCACATTTCTTAAAGGTGTGTTGATTGGTGATATTTTAAATGCGATTGGTTATCGAATTCGCCCTTATGAAGTTGTCGAAGGAGCGACGAATGAAGCATTAGAACGTTGTAAAAAAATGCTTTTTGATGCCTTTAGTGAAAGAAAATCAATCATAAAAACCTTATATCGATGCCGCAGGGAATTGGCAACCGTTAAGGTAAACCGAACGCTTGTGAAACCGAAAGTAAGCATTATCGGTGAGTTCTGGGCGATGACAACAGAAGGTGACGGCAATTATCAGTTGCAGAAGTTTTTAGAAAGTGAAGGTGCCGAAGTAGAAGTTCAATCACTGACAGCCTGGATTTTGTTTTTGATTTGGGAAGGTCGTTACGATACGAAAAAGCGGATGGCGCTACGGAACGATGATGAAGGACGTTTTGGACTGAAAGGGAAAAATCCAATGAAGCGATTGGCTATGTTAAAAGTCGCAGATCTCACCGTAAGAAGTTGGTTTCAAGCATATGCGAAAATTATGGGACTTCATGATTACCATTTACCTGATATGGATCAAGTGGCTGAAGTTGCAAATCAGCATTACAACAACCAGCTACGAGGTGGCGAAGGGCATATGGAAGTGGGGAAATTAATACTAAACGTTGTAAAAAAGAAGGTAAACATGACAATCTCAGTAAAACCTTTTGGTTGCATGCCATCATCAGGAGTATCAGATGGTGTTCAATCGTTAATTACTGAAAGGTACCCTGAAGCTATTTTTCTGCCGATTGAAACAACCGGGGATGGGGCAGTTAATGTATATAGCCGAATTCAGATGATGCTCTTTAAAGCAAAGCAAAGCGCACAAAAGGAATTTGCTGATGCTCTTGAAGAAAAGGGGTTAAGTGAAGAAGTTTTAAAATCATTACTGTCAAGTAAGACAACCCATCCATTGGCTACTAGTAATCACAGGGTTGGATGTACAGCCGCAAATATGGTTTATGGGGTAAAAAAATACATGAAACGGCTTCCGCTTAGAAAGACTAAGCTAGAAGGAGCCAACTAAGACGTAAAGGGGTAGCTAGGTTCACTTAGCTACTTCTTTATTTGTTTGTTTTCTTCAAAATTGATGTTATTCAAGGTCTTTCGGGCATCCTATGTAAGGAATTATTGTCAATAAAACACCATGTTAATGGAGAAATCTTTATATTCTAATAGTGTTATTTATGTCTTAAAATTTAAAATAATTGTCCTATTCGGTATTTTTTATTATTACTTCCTATAATAATACTTTTTATATATAATATTTACTGGTATTTATAATATACGGAAAATTTTGAAGGGATGATAAATTTGAATAATAGTGAGAAAAAAGGGTTTGTGAGGCGTTCACTAGATACGATCAAACGTTTCGGTAATAATTTTGTGGGGCGTTCACTAGATACGATCGAACGTGTCGGTAATAAATTGCCACATCCAGTCACGCTTTTTGCGATGTTTGCTGGATTTGTCGTTTTATTTTCTTGGATCTTTTCTTCGTTAGGAGTCAGTGTTGAACATCCTTTACAAGAAGGGGAAATACTTGAAGTTAGAAACCTATTAAGTAGTGATGGAATTAAGTACATTTTTACGAGTATGGTCGGTAACTTTACAGGGTTTGCTCCGTTGGGCACTGTTCTTGTAACAATGCTAGGAATTGGGATAGCTGAAAGGTCTGGGTTAATTAGTGCCGGACTCCGAGCGCTTGTCATGTCAGTACCAAAGCAGTTAATTACAGCTGCCTTAGTATTTGGTGGAATTATGTCTAGTATGGCAGCAGATGCTGGGTATGTTGTTTTAACACCACTAGGAGCGGTACTATTTGCTGGATTAGGCAGACATCCATTAGCTGGTTTAGCTGCTGCTTTTGCAGGTGTATCAGCTGGATTTAGTGCAAACCTCTTGCTAACATCCTTAGATCCTTTACTAGGAGGATTAACACAACACGCAGCAGCGACGTTTGATCCAATTTATGCAGAAACAATTAACTATGCGATGAACTATTACTTCATGATTGTATCGGTATTTGTACTAACAATCATTGGTACGATTGTGACTGAAAAAGTGGTAGAGCCACGTTTAGGCACCTATAAAGGAAGTGTTACAGAGAAGGTAGAAGGTTTAACTTCAATAGAGAAAAAGGGTTTATTTGGAGCGTTAGCGGCATTTATCTTAACGATTGCAGCTTTAGCATTGCTAATTGTACCAACGTGGGGTCCACTACGCGGTGTTGATGGTGCAGTAATTAATTCGCCGTTCTTCTCTTCGCTTGTTCCAATTATTTTAATCATGTTCTTTGTTCCTGGTTTTGTTTATGGAAGAATGACGAAATCAATACAAAGTGATAAAGATGTCGCTGAACAATTGTCTGATACAATGGCAACCATGGGTGCTTATATCGTACTTGCTTTTGCTGCTGGTCAATTTGTAGCGTACTTTAATGAAACGAACTTAGGTATGATTATGGCTGTTAAAGGTGCTGCATTCCTTGATACAACAGGGTTTACAGGGATCCCTTTAATCTTAACCTTTATTGTTGTTGCAGGGTTTATTAACTTATTTATTGGTAGTGCATCTGCCAAATGGGCGATAATGGCTCCGGTATTTGTACCAATGATGATGGGGTTAGGTTATTCTCCTGAGCTTACTCAGCTGGCATACCGAATTGCTGACTCAACAACTAACGTCATTTCTCCATTAATGCCATACTTTGCGATCGTAATTGCATTTGCACAAAAGTATGATAAAAAAGTTGGAATTGGAACCTTAATATCAACGATGATTCCTTATTCTATTGCGTTTTCGATTGTCTGGATCATCATGTTAATCGTGTGGATGACATTAGGAATTGATTTAGGACCAGGCTCTCCAATCTTTTATCCATAATAATTAAAATGTAGAGGCTGTGCCATTAGTGCAAGCCTCTTTTTGTTGTTAAGGAAATTATATGTTTTTTCATCTGTGGATAAGTTTAACTATAGTGACAGTCTAGCTCCAGCGAGGCTACTGCTTGAATTCGCTTCTAGGTGCCTTGCGACGAGCAAAGGTTTTTCGTGCGACGAGTAATCGCAGGAGCAAAGGTTTTTCGTGCGACGAGTAATCGCAGGAGCAAAGGTTTTTCGTGCGACGAGTAATCGCAGGAGCAAACGTAGTGGGGAAGGAGCAGCTGTTAAGCCCCTCGAAATCAAATGTTCTTCGAGAATAAAAGTGAATGAGCACACTTTTTTTCATCGAAGAACATTTGCTTGTCGGGGCTACCAAAGGCGCTTGCGCTTTGTTCTAGGATAGAAAAGTTTAACCGTACTTAGTACTTGATGCCTCGCTCGAGTGCCCAGTATCCCGAGGTAAAATACCCTAGTTCACTTAAACACTGCCTCTGTGGTCCAGGTAGGTCTTCGAGGTAAAGCTACATGTATGAAAGAGCTGAGTAGCTTTTGTCGGTGCTAAGTGGGAGATATGATGTCTAGCTTTAGGCGCCATCTGCTCCTTTTCTTTCGGTAATGAGCATCTTTACACCACGTTTTGGTCTAAGTGTGATCAGAGGTTGTGGTTTTACGTCATCGTGATTTTCTAGTAAGTTTACTTGATACCGTTGTCCGATACAAGCGAGAACAAGTACAGTCTCCATTAATGCAAAATGGTTTCCAATACACACTCTTGGACCTCCGCCAAAAGGAAAGAAAGCATAGGTAGGCAGTGTTTTCAGTAAATCAGTTTCAAATCGTTCAGGAAGAAATGAATCAGGTTGATCAAAATAGGCGTTGTTACGGTGCATGACATATTGACTCATAACAACCATGTCACCTTTTTTTAACTGATAGTTACCAATCGTGACGTCAGTATCAACCTGTCTGCCAATGATATAGGCTGGTGGATATAGACGAAGCGATTCCCAGACAATGCTTTGGGTATATTTTAATTGACTAAAATGTTCAGGAGTTGGGGTGCCACTATCTATTACATTTGATAATTCTTGATGAAATTTTGCATCAACATCAGGATGCTTAGCAAGTAAGTAAAGCGTCCAAGTAAGGGCATTTGCTGTAGTTTCGTGACCGGCAAGGAAAATTGTCATTAGTTCATCCTTCAGTTGTTTGTCACTCATCATGGTCCCATCATCTTCGTTCTTGGCATTCATTAGTACTCCAAGCAAGTCCTCATACCTAGTTGAGCTCTGCTTTCGCTTTGCAATAATGTCATCGAGAACAGCATCAAGATGTTTGATAGCAGCTAGCAATTTGCGGTTATTTTTTGTTGGTATCCACAACGGCGGCTTAACGATGGCTCTCATTCTTTTAATGCCAAGCTTCATTACTGCATCCATTGATTTTTCAATGATTTTGGCCCCTTTTTCAAAATCAGTGCCAAACATGGTCTTGCTAATAATTCCTAAAGTAATATTTTGCATATCCTCTGAAATGAGTCTATGTTCACCATTTTGCCAATTAGATAGGTAGTGTAAAGTTGTGTCAATCATGTCATGTCCATAGTTAATAATATGAGATCGTTTAAATGATGGTTGAATAAGCTTCCTTTGTCGTTTATGAAGATCTTTCTCACTAGTTAACAGTCCTTCACCAACAATTGTTTTTAAAGTTTGAATATCTTTTGATTTAACAAATGACGTTTGTTTGGTTACAAGAACTTCCTTGATTAGATTTGGGTCATTGATTAAAAACACCCTCTGAAATGGTCCAAGCCTGAATGGGACAAAATCGCCATATTCTTCTGTAAGCTTGGTGAGAAAGGCGAGAGGATCTGCTTGGAATTCTGTTAAGTGACCAGTTAGTAATTTTCCTTTCAGATCGAGAGGAAGATTGTCAGTTTTCACGATGTGGTCCCTCCTTAAATTTAGGTGGTTAAGACTTTTTATACTATTCATCAAAATAAAAATAGCTTGGACGGATGTTATAGATAAGCTGTATTAATCTAGCTAAATTAGAAAATTACCCTTAGGCAAAGAAGTTACCTAAGGGTAGATGTTGTTAGGTTACGAACGCTTTTCTAACCATTTTTCAAGTACTTCTGGTAAATACCCTTTGACAGCTAACGTTGCATGGCCACCTTTAACCTTTTTGTACGTCTTGTCTTTACTTGAAACTAGATCCATGATTGGTGCGGTTAGTTCTTCAGGAACAAGCTCGTCATCAGAGGTGGAAATTACTAATAAATTTGCGTGTATGTTTGAAAGGTTAACCCTTTCGTTGTTAATCAACAATTTATTTTGGGTAAGCTGATTATCAAGGACTAAGTCGATTAGTTGTTTTAATGTTGCGCCGACAAATGGAATATGATCTCTTGCCCAATGATTAAATCTTCGCCATCTCTCCACATACTGTTTGTCAGTTGAATGTTCATATAGTGCCAGGTAAGGTGTAATTGGAAGCGGCGATGTTACCAATTTAACAGCTTTATCAATGAACATTGCGGGGATTATGCCATATTGATCAATCAATTTTTCTATATTTTTTCGCTCATCGTTTAATAGTTTTCGTATCTCTTGGTTTATAGGAAGTTTTTTAAAATCTATTGGAGTAACAAAGAGTATCAGATTTTTAACTGGTTCTTTTGCAATTGCTGCATAGATTGTACCAAGTGTACCACCGAGACAATACCCAACGATCGTTAAATCATTGGATTTTGAGTGCCTTAAGGTATGTTGTACGGCTTTTTGAATATAGCTGTGAATATAATCATCAAGAGTCAAATCTTTATCTTCGTATCCAGGGACACCGAAATCGAGTAAATAAACATCATAGCCTTTATGATTGAAAGCCTGGATCATACTTGTTTCTGGGCTAAGATCAAGGATATATGGCTTACTAACTAATGAATAAATAAGGAGTAAGGGTGTTTTGTACTTTTTCTCTTTTGCAGGGTAGTACCAAACAGTAGCTTTATTCTTCTTCCAAATAGAAGTTTTAGGTGTTTGTCCAACTTTCGGGTTTGGTGTATTCCAAATTGAAGTAAAAGCCTTGAATTTAGCCACGTCTTTTTCCTCTGTTTCTTAGGTCTTCAATTCTGTTGTTAAGACCGTTTTCAGTTGTGATATTTCCGGCATTGAGGATCAAATTCATTTTAAGGAGACGTTTGATATTGGCGATTTCTTCAGTTAATTGTGCATCAGATAATTCAGACCCTTGTTGTCTAACAACATTTTGTACCGGAGTATCCTGAATCTGTTGAGCCTCAGATAAATGAAAAATACGTTCCTCTAAGGCATCGATTTTGTCTTCAATTTGGATAGCTAATTTTGCGATGTTTGCGACATCGTTTTTAGTTGGGAAATTCAGTTGTTGCGATAAAATATCAGAATTGTTTCTTAATAGATTAACCGTTGAAAGATGTCTGCGGATTCCATTTTTAACAAGGTTAAGAATTTCCTCATCTTCTAATAATGATTGAATATAGTTACGAAGATTAGCTTCAGATGTTATTCCCAACTTCTTTATGAGTTCAGAAATTGTTATTTCGGTGCTTTTGCCCATCTAGTATTCTCCTTTCTATGAATATCACTATTTCTCCATTACAGTATATTCATGCTTGGGAACCCCGTTCTAAAAATAAGGATAACGCCTAGCTTGCTCAATGAGACAATTATGGATAGTAACGTAAGAAAATTGGCAAGATAGGATAAATAGTATTGGGAGGTAAATAAATTGGATCATAATCAATTAGAACAGTTAGGTGATCAATTACGAGGGATTGGACACATAAGACGACAATTAGTCGAACAAATTTTTCAGGAAGTAAACGAAGGAGATCAACATACTTCTAAAGAATTATATTCGGAATTAAGCGAAATCTCAGATCAGGCAATTGATATTATAAAGCGGCAAAAACAAATGTTTGATGAAGAATTAAAAAAAATGTAGTATGGCTTCCCATACTACATTTTTTTCTGATCGGATAACTGAAATAGAGGGGAAAACCTCGATTTTTAAAAATGGCCAAGACCTATGTCTCATGAAAACAACCACAGGACAAAGCCTATGGTTTTATAAGCTTTCTAATAAACATAATGATTACTGAAAGAACAACGATAGCAATTGATCCACCTAGTACAATCCAAATGTTATTCATGTACTCGTATCCGATTAATAATATGATTGCTAAAAATCCCATTAACATCCCTGATAATAATTTTAAATTTTCACCAATAAATTGGCCCATAAAAGCTTTTCTCATCGTCCAAACCATAAAAACAACAATAATTAATTCCATTAAAATATACATCAATAAATAAATGGCTAAATAAAATCCGTATTCTCCAAGGCCAACACCATAGCTAGAGACTAAACCGTTCCAAATAACTGGAAATCCAGCTGTACATGGTAATTCAATAAAAGAGGCTAATGCAGCAATAGAGATGGAAGCGAGAACAATTCCAGTGACTGACTCGACACGGAAAAGACGTTCTCTTATTTTTTTTACATAGCTCTTTTTATGTTCATCTTTAATTGTAAAGGATAGTGAAGATTTTTTTCCAAAACCTTCTCGAATGTTTACGATAGCAACAATCATTGCCAGGGAAAATAATGCAAATCTAAACCAGAAAAAATCGATGACACGAACAACGATCGAAAATGTTCCGGCCATGAATAATCCGTAAATAATTGCCACTGTAACAATAAAGACTCCACCAACGATTGCCATCTTTTTTCGAGAGTTAAAACGAATGACCATACTTATTAAAAACATCAGTGCCCATAGTGAACAAGGATTAAAGCCATCAACAGTCCCTATTAAAACCGTAGCAAATAGGAGAGGTATATTCTCAAGATTATTACTCAAAAAGCCTGAGCCACTGCTAAAATGAGGAGAAAGTCGTTGTGTCAATTCACCCTCAACAATTTGATTAAACCCAAGAATATGTTTATCCTCAAATATAAAAAGTGGAACTAGTTGTTCTTGAGGGGGGATTTCAAATTGCTCAAATAAGGCGCGTGCCTTTTCTCGCTCCTTGCTAATTTCTACATAAATAATTTCGTAATTTAATTCACCTTGTGATTTCAATCGATCTAAAAATTGTGAGGCCTCATTACATACAGGACAAGTGTCACTTCCTAGATAATACATTTTGCTTGTTGCTTCATTAGCAGACACAACATTCACAAACCCAAAGAAAAAGCTAATGATCAACATTAGACTACATAACCATCGCTGCATAGAAACCACTCCCCTAGTCATGTTCATTATTTCACAAGAATAGTATCTCATATAAAATTTAATAAATAGGGTAATATATTTTAAGAATTGGTGAAATAAAGGGGTGGTTCTTTTGCTTTCTTTGTTTTGCGAAACGAAAGATGCATGAGAACCGTTTTTATATATCTTTAAAAATTTCAGTTTTCCCTTTTCAATAATGAACATTTCTCATGAAAAAGCGATTTCAATCATAGATTGATGATGCGTGAAGAGATGCTTTACTACTGGCCACAACTTGAAACTAAAATCATGAACGAAGGCTAGGCTTACTTTTCCAAAGGACCTTCCATAATTCAAAAAAACCACCTGTCAGTATTCAAAATGAATTGATTCTTGACAGGTGGTTTTTAATGATATTTTGTTCTAATTAGGCTATTAAAATAGAGATTAATTTAAAACAAATGTTGCTCTGGCAACAAAAATGGAAGTAAATGAATGCAACTTAAGCGTATAGGAACCTAATCCTATGACTCCAGAACCGTTCGAGACAAGTGAAAAAGTAATATATGATTTCTAAGTACAATATATTTGCGACTTACGCAAGAGAAAAAATCACCATTTTCAGTAAGTGTTTAATACTAATTCGATTATTTATAGACCTTTTCACCAGTCTCGATCCGTCCCTATGTTTCCACTTCCCCTTGAACTATAGTAAGATTTGGGTTGTTGTGATAAATTTAAGAGAATAGGACATAAGAAAAAGATAAAAAGCCATTTCCATAGGAGGAAATATGTTTTTTTCGTTACGTAATCGAATGTTTGTCATTTTTACACTTATATTAACGGTACCATTTCTTGTTTTATCCATAATCATTCCAAGTTGGTTTACAACTATAATTGAGGATGAAACAATAAGTTCAACAGAGGATATGATGGATCAATACTCTTTTTACATTGATGCGATTACTGTACAAGCTGAAGATTTGGGAAAGCAGGTACTCGTCAATCAGTCAACTCAACAATGGTTAAAATTTGAAAAGAAAAATGTTGATGCCAATAACCCTGATCGCTATTTATTGAGAAATGAGTTAAGAAAACAATTAAATTCAATGGTCTTAAATAATTCTCATACAATGTCTGTATCGATTTTTTTGAATGATGGGACAGGAATATGGGGGGATCATCCGTTGCTAGAGGAAACAGAGTGGTTCAAAGACTTTTCAAATCATGATCAGCGTTGGGTAAAAGCACACACAGACTCGTATGGCCACAACGATTTGGATGTCATCAATAGTTTTCTTATCCCTTTGTTTGATATGAATACGCTAGACCTTTCTGGAGTTATAAAAGTTAACTTTCCTTCATTATTATTAAAGACTGCTTTGGGTAAAATTAAGCTTGGTGAAACAGGGCGTGCTCATTTATTAACTAGGCTTGGTGAAAATGTATTATCAGGTCAGATTGAAACTCCTCAATACGTGTTGGAGCATAGCTTAACTCAAATAAATGAAAGTAATCAAAGTAAAGGCTTAATTGAAACTGTTTATGATGGGGAAGAATATTACGTGTTTTTTCAAAAGCTAACAGTTGGTGACTGGGTGTTATTTACTGAAATTACGAAATCTGAGTTGTTTTTTAAGGTAGATCAAATACAAAAGAGATTGTTAATGACAAGTGGTATCATTTTTATTCTAACCTTAATCGCTGCTTATTTACTCTCTACTAATATTGTAGGTCCCCTTGGAAAGTTAGCGAAAGCGTTGGGATTCCTTGAAAGAGGAGAGTTTTCTGAAGCGAAAGGTTTAATGCCATCGATTAAGTCAGATAACCATGAAGTTAGTTATTTAATTAAAGTTTTTCATCAAACGATTGATCGTCTAAACCATTTAATCAAAATTGAGTATGAAGCGAATCTTCGTAGGAAAGATGCAGAATACAAAGCCTTGTTGCTACAAATTAACCCGCATTTTTTGAATAACACGTTGGAAATTATTGGAGGTCTTGCGGCACAAGGTAAAAATAAGGACGTTATAAATGTAAGTGTTTACTTAGGTCGAATGATGAGATATTCGTTGGATACTCATAGTGATGAGGTGAAATTAGGTGAAGAAATCAATTATATTCGTAATTTCACGGATATTTTGAAATTGAGATATGAAGACTCTATTTCTATTGAAATTGAGGAAGATCTAGAAACGAAACACGTGCAGATCATAAAGTTTGTGATCCAACCACTCGTTGAAAATGCTGTTAAATATAGTTTTATTGAAAATACTTTTGCTAAAATCAAAATTCGAACAGAAAAGTGTGGCAATAAAATTTTGATTATCGTCGAAGATAATGGAATGGGCATGTCTAGTGAGGTTATTTCAGAGTTGATGAATGTAGATATCGACAATGAAACAAATGATGTTTTAGCTAGTAAAGGGACTAGCATTGGGTTGAAGAATGTCCTCGGTAGATTGAAGTTATATTATGGACAGAACTTTTCATTTAACATAGACTCTGAAAAAAATCGAGGTACAAAAATTACATTGTGTATTAAAACAGGGGGGGCTATACATGATGAAGGTATTAATTACAGACGATGAAATTCAAATTCGTAAAGGATTACGCATGAAGCTTGATTGGGAAAAGGAAGGTTTCCAAGTTGTAGCAGAGGCTGCAAATGGAAAAGATGCGCTAAAGATATTAAACGAAAATGAGATCGATATCGTTATTACCGATGTGCGAATGCCCATCATGGATGGAATTGAGTTTGTGAAGCAATGTCAGCTAAAATACCCCCATGTAAAAATGATCGTTTTATCAGGATACTCCGATTTTGACTACGCTAAATCAGCGTTACAAGCAGGAGTTAGAGACTACCTTTTAAAGCCTGTTGCTCCTGACGAACTACTAGATGCATTATTTAGAATTCGTGGAGAAATTGAAGAAGAAAAAAAAACTCAAATGGAATCGGAGCGAATCATTCGGCTAGTTCACAATCAGTTTGAGGAAATACGTGAACAATATCTACTTTATTTAGTTAAAGAGGATTGGTCTGAATTAAATATAACAAAAGATAGGTTACAACAGTTAGGGTTGGAAGATTTCTCGAATGACCATGTTAGTGTTCAATTTGTGACCGTGGAAATTCGAGATTCAGAAAAAAATGAAAAAGAACTATGGCTTCCGTTTAAAATGCTCTGTAAGGAAATTGCTGAAGGGGCAAAAGGAACATATTCATTTTATGATACCAACTACGCAAATATGGTTCATTTTATTAGTCGTCTAGATGAAGAGCCTTTAACTGGCTCATCGAGCTTTATTCAAGACTTACAAAGGAAAGTGAAACAGTTTTTAAAATTAGAAACGGTCATTGGGATTGGAAAGGTTGCTATAGGATTATCCCAGTTTAAGAACGGATATATTTCAGCATTACTTTCTTGGAGTCAAAGTGAATTAGGTTCACATTCACAGGTGATCGATGGTTCAGCGACAAATGAGATGTTTGATTTTTCAATGGAATTGGAAAAAAGATTAATGAACACAATCGAAAACGTTGATCATAAGGCTTTCGAAACAAACATGAGTGTCATTCTAGGGGAAACCACAAACCAATCGATGATGAAATATTCTTTTGTTGCGAACCGGGTGTTATTTTTGTTAGGGTCTCTGACCAGAAAATACGATATCGATTCAGTGGAAATCAATAACTTGATTTGGAATTGCCAGCAAAGTATCTGGGAACTCAATTCACAAAGTAAAGTAAACGAACAGCTTGTTGATTTAGCTGGTTTGATCATTGAGAATGTGATAAAAATTCGAGCGTCATCTAATGGGGCAGAAATCGTTGAAAATGTTCGACGTTTTTTGGATCAACATTACGGAAGCGAAGTTTCCTTATCTTTATTAGCGGAACACTTCCATATAAATAGCGCATATTTATCGGAAATTTTTAAATCACAAGTAGGACAAACCTTTAGTGATTATTTAATTAATTTACGTATGGAAAATGCGAGGCAATTTTTAAAAGATCCTCAATTAAAGATTATTGATGTGGCACATTTAGTCGGTTTTTCAAATTCCGGATACTTCAGTACAGTATTTAAAAAATACTTTGATCAAACGCCCGTTGAATATCGGAAATCGTTAAATCGTGTTAAGTAACTTGAAGGAAAGGACAATTATATGAAAAATAAGCTTGTTTTGATCATAGTTACATCTATTGTACTTATTTTCACAGGATATACATTGTCTTTTTTCTCAGTCATTTTCACCGATTCAAATGACGAAAATGCAAAGGGAAATCTAGAAGTAACTCAAATAGAGTTAACCTTTTGGAGAGCTAATGGAACGAATTTAGAAAATCGTGCCTACAGTGAGCTGATCTCGGACTTTGAAAAAGCGCATCCTAATATTAAAATTAAGATGGAATTAATTCCTTATGGTAATTATGAATTGAAATTGAGAACGGAAATTGCTGCTGGTAATCCTCCTGATATTATGGCTATCGATAGTCCAAACTTGGCTTTGTATGCAAATTCAGGATCGCTTTTATCCATTGACGAAAAGATGAGACAAGAAGGGAATATTATAGATATACCAGCAACAACTCTTAATGGAATGATCTTTAATAATGAGATTTATTTAGCCCCAATTGTAGAATCTGGTTTAGCGCTTTTTTACAGTATGCAATTATTCAGAGAAGCGGATCTTCCATTTCCATCAAACGATCCATACCAACCGATGACCTGGGAGGAAGTCTTAGAGATTGCTAAGAAAATCAATCAACCAGAGAATGGCGTATATGGAATTGATCCAGCACAAGGTTTTGCTGATGGAGAAGCACCAGCTTATTTTAAATTACCGATCCTTTGGCAATTTGGGGCGGAAGTGTTAAATTCGGAGGCAACTACTGCAGACGGATTTTTAAATTCCAATGAGGCATTGGCAGCATTACAATTTTATCAAGATCTATATCACAAATATCAAGTTGCACCGATTGAATCACTTCCAAATCCATTAGTAAATGGAAAAGTTGGTATGACTGTTCTAGGTTCTTGGTATTTAGAAGACTTAAAAAAGAACTTTCCTGACTTTAAATTAGGCGAGGATTTTGGAATTGCCCCTTTACCGATTGGCAAAAATCAAGTCGCACCAAATGGGGGCTGGGCGCTCGGAATATCCTCAAAAACAAAATATCCTGAAGAAGCATGGCAATTTATTCACTATTTGACGAATGTTGATGGAGCTAAGAATTATGTGGAAGTTACTGGTGATTTACCGGCTAGATACTCAGTAGCTAATCAATTTCCTGAACTGAATGAATACCCTAAAAATATCTTTGTGATCCAAGCTCAAAACTTTGCGAAAAACCGCCCGATTACTCCGGTCTATCCTGTCGTCAGTGAGGCAATTAAGACACTGTTTGAAGATGTTGGGATAGGTAAAAAAGATGTTAAAATCTCTGCAGATGAAGCAGTAGAAAAAATTAATGCTAGCTTAAATGATATAAGAAGATAATCCTCTAAGTTAAATCTAGAGGATTTTTTTGTGTTTTTAGAACCTTTAATTTTTATATGTATGAATCCAAAAATATTAAACTCTAAAATTACGACCATTTGTTATAGTGAAAAGTAATTTATGAAGTAACTAAAATGAATTAAGGGGTGAAGATCTTGTTTTTTTCTTCTAAAAAAATCCTACTTTGTTTAGCAATTACTTTAGCTGGGATGGTTGGATGTAGTCAGACTATAAGTTTAGATTACGATGCAAATGATGATTATTATACTGAAAGATATCGGCCGCAGTATCATTTTCAACTTTAACCGGAAATTTAGCTGATCCGAATGGGTTGATTTATTTTAAAGGAGAATACCATTTATTTCATCAAAAAAACGGTCACTGGGCCCATGCCATTAGTAAGGATTTATTGCATTGGGAGCATCAACCGATTGCATTGGAACATGATGAACTAGGACAGGCTTTATCTGGCAGTGCTGTCGTGGATTGGAATGATTCAACAGGCTTTTTTGACGGTAAAGCTGGTTTAGTCGCGATCTATACGAGTACGGTTGGTGGCGAAGCTCAAAGTATCGCTTATAGTAAAGATAGAGGGAGAACATGGCAGCGTTATGAGGGGAATCCAGTGATTAAAAACCCTGGGATCAAAGACTTTAGAGACCCTAAAGTTTTTTGGCATGATGAGACAGAAAAATGGGTTATGGTTGTCTCAACTGATAAAAGTGTTACATTTTTTGGTTCAGATAACTTAATTAATTGGCACTACCTTAGCCGATTTGGAGATGGGCAAGGTTCACATGCAGCTGTTTGGGAGTGTCCTGATCTTTTTCGTTTAGCAGTTGATGGAGACGAAGGTAACGAAAAATGGGTTTTGCACGTTAGCATTGGTGATAACAATAAAACAAATGGCTCAACTGCTCAATATTTTGTTGGTGAGTTTGATGGCGAGCAGTTTATAAATGATCATTCACCTGAAACAGTCTTAATTACTGATTATGGTCAAGATTTTTATGCTGCACAATCATTTTCCGATATTCCGAAAAAAGATGGGAGGAGAGTTTGGTTAGCTTGGATGGCAAATTGGAGATATCCATATCAAAGTCCAACAGACCCATGGATGGGAGCAATGTCTATTCCTCGAGAATTATCTTTAAAAACGATGGAGGATGGTAGTGTTCGATTGTTTCAGGAACCAATTAAAGAAATAAAAAAATTGAGAGCAAATGAGTATTCTATCAAAGAGTTAGAAATTGAAGGGGATTATCGTATTACTGATTTTTCTGGAACAACATTTGAATTTGAGGGAATATTTGAATGGGAGGAAGTTGAGGAAATTGGCATCCGTGTCAGGCAGTCAGGTGAAGAAGAAACAGTTGTTGGACTAAATACAATCACAGAGACTGTTTTTGTTGATCGAACGAATTCAGGACTAGATAGAATCATTGATCGAAATGGAGAATTTTTTCAGTTTGGTTCTCGCTATGAAACCAATTCTCCGGCCAATAAAAAACAATTGAAACTGCGAGGATTTATTGATGAATCATCCATTGAGATATTTGTAAATGATGGTGAAGTGGTCTTTACAAATTTGATTTATACAAGGCCAACAAACAGCGGGGTTGAACTTTACACAAAAGGTGGTAAGGCTAATGTTGTATCCCTAAATTTCTTTCATCTTCACTCGACTTGGAGAAATCCTTCGAAAGAAGATAAGATAACACAAATTGTCGTAAATGAAGATCGTATTCATATAAAAGTAGAAGAAGAGACCACCCTAAAAGGACAAGTAAAACCTGATTGGTTACATGGAAATGGAGCTCAACTACTTTGGTTTGTAGAGGATCCTGAGATCATTGAATTAGCGAATGATGGAAGTAGCGCTATAATCAAAGGGAAAAAAGTGGGAACAACCCAAGTGGTCGTAACAGATATAAACCAGACAGTTGAGAAGAAAGTTAGTGTAAGAGTAACTAGTAAATAAAATTATGAATGGATAGGTAATCCCCTAGTTAAATAACTAGGGGATTTTTCTATTTTTCAGGGTCAGAAAAATATTATCTAAAAAGATAAGTAATAATTTATGAACTTAGAAAACTGTCTAGTAGTTACGTGGCTTCTCTGCAATCCATTTTGTTACATAAACACAAAAAAATAGAATTTTGGTTCAAATAAGGTATCCAGTGTCCGTTAAAACTTCAAGACTTTCGTGCTAGTTTGTGTGTTGTAAAACACATGCATGTTTTCTTGTGCGAAACATCCAAAAATATTAGAGGTTCAGAACCAATAATATTGAAATATCTCTTGTAATAATTTTGTTAAATTTGTAATAGATCAAGAATTACTTGATAAATTGTGAAAACGCTTTTCCATTGGGGCACTTATCTTATCAAAAGGAGGTTACTAGCTTGCAAATAAAAACGGAGAAAGAAACAGTGCTTGATATAAAAACTAAAAGAAAACTAGTTTCAAAATTGAAGCATCAAATCGATTATATAAAGAAGAATTATATCCTTTATTTGCTTATTGCTCCAGCTATTATTCTTACAATTATTTTTAAGTATGTTCCGATGTATGGGGCAACAATTGCATTTAAGGATTTTAGCCCAATGAGAGGAATTATGGGCAGTGAGTGGGTGGGCTTTAAGCACTTTACAACCTTTTTAGAGTCACCAAATTTTCTAAATATTTTTATGAATACGCTTAAATTAAGCTCTTTTGAATTGTTGATAGGTTTTCCGATCCCGATCATCTTAGCGTTGATGCTTAATCAGTTGAGGAGAGCAAAGGTTAAAAAGAATATTCAATTAGTTTTATATGCACCGCATTTTATTTCCGTAGTAGTAGTTTCAGGGATGGTATTTCTTTTTCTATCACCGGCAGGTCCAATTAATGCAATATTAACGATTTTTATGGATAAGCCAGTTTCGTTCATGTCCAACCCAGATTCGTTTAGGTCGATTTACATTTTGTCTGGAGTATGGCAAGGGGCAGGCTGGGCATCAATCATTTATGTTGCAGCACTTGCCAATGTTGACCCTCAGTTACATGACGCGGCAACCGTTGATGGTGCTTCCCTATTACAACGTATTTGGCATATAGACATACCAACGCTGAAGCCTGTGATGGCAGTACTTTTTATTTTGGCAGCAGGTGGAATCATGGCAATTGGTTTTGAAAAAGCATATTTATTGCAAACATCAATGAACATCCCTACATCTGAGATTATTCCAACTTATGTTTATAAAAGAGGTTTACTTGCAGGGGATTATTCATTCGCTACGGCTGTTGGTATATTTAACGCTATTATAAACGTGTTTTTATTACTGTTTGTTAACCAAGTAGTTAAGAAGTTAAATGAAGGTGAAGGTCTGTTATAGGAAGGAGGAAACCGAATGAACAACTCAAAAGGCGACCGTATGCTGTTATTAATCAATCAAGTGTTATTAGGTGTCATTGTACTTGTTGTTCTAGCCCCACTTTTATACGTATTACTGGCATCATTTTTACAACCAAATGTGTTAATTTCAAAAGGGTTTTCTTTCAGTGCAACTGACTGGACCCTCGAAGGCTACAAACGAATTTTTAGTGATGGGACGATACTGAGAGGGTTCTTTAATTCATTATTGTATGCGACTACCTTTACGATTGTAACGGTAACAGTCTCGGTTCTAGCAGGATATTCGTTGTCGAATGATGATCTAGTAGGTAAAAAGGCGTTTATGATCTTTTTTCTAATAACGATGTTCTTTAATGGGGGACTAATCCCAACATATTTAGTTATTAGAGATTTAGGAATGCTTAACACGATTTGGGCAATTGTACTTCCAAACGCGATCTCTGTTTGGTTCATCATTTTAGCAAGAACGTATTTTAAAGCTATTCCGAAAGAATTGAAGGAAGCAGCTAGAATTGATGGAGCATCAGAGTTTGGCATCTTCATAAAAATTATTTTACCTTTATCAAAACCGATCATTTTTGTGTTAGCTTTATATGCCTTCATTGGACAATGGAATGCATATTTTGATGCAATGATTTATCTTGATGATCGGGAACTTTTTCCTTTGCAATTAGTTCTTCGTTCAATACTCATACAAAATGAAGTGCAACCTGGTATGATTAGCGACCAGCTAGCAATGGCAGAATTACAAAAGATTTCAGAGATGATTAAATACTCTTCCATCGTTATTGCCAGCTTACCATTATTAATAATGTATCCTTTTTTCCAAAAGTATTTTGAGAAAGGCGTTATGGTAGGTTCATTAAAATAATATAAAAAATCAAAGTGAGGAGAATTACAATGAGAAAAATTTCAAAAACTGTGTCAGCATTGCTACTCTCAGGAATGTTACTTGCAACAGGTTGTAGCAGTAAAACCACTCAATCTTCTTCATCTGAAGACTATGGTCTTTCAGGCGTAGAGTTACCGTTAGAGGAAAAAGTAACATTGAACTTTATGTCACAAAGTTCACCAATAGCACCAACAGATCCTAATGAAAAATTAATTTTTAAAAGGTTAGAAGAAAAGACGAATGTTCATATTAATTGGCGTAATTTTACATGGGATAACTTTGCAGAAAGAAGAAACTTAGCTTTTGCAAGTGGTGAGCTTCCAGATGCAATCTTTGATGCAGCTTTAGGTGATTATGATCTATTAAGACTAGCAAAAGACGGTTCTATTATTCCTGTAGAGGATTTAATTGACCAATATATGCCTAACTTACAGAAAGTATTAGAGAAAGCTCCTCAGTATCGAGCGATGATGACAGCTCCAGATGGTCATATTTATTCATTTCCTTGGATTGAAGAATTAGGTGCTGATAAAGAAAGTATTCACTCTGTAGACGTATTTCCATGGATTAACGTGAGCTGGTTAGCTGAACTTGGATTAGAAATGCCAACAACGACAGAAGAATTAAAAGAGGTACTGATTGCCTTTAAAGAAAATGATCCAGCTGGAGATGGTAAAACAATTCCAATGTCATTTATTTATGGTCATGGTGGAGAAGATTTAACTTTCTTGTTTGGTTCATTTGGATTAGGTGATAACTGGGATCATACAGTTGTAACAGATGATGGGAAAGTTGTATTTACAGCAGCGGAAGAAGGATATAAAGAAGGTATTAAATATTTTAACGAGCTATATGAAGCAGGTTTGATTGATATTGAGGCATTTGAGCAAGATTGGAATACGTATATTTCAAAAGGTAAAGAAAATCGTTATGGTTTATATTTCACATGGGATAAAGGTAACATTACAGGAATGAATGACACATATGATCTTATGCCAGCTCTAGCAGGTCCTGATGGACATAAAAATGTTACGAGAACAAATGGGATGGGCTTTGATCGAAACAGAATGGTTATTACAAGCGCAAATAAAAACTTAGAATTAACAGCCAAATGGATTGACGCCCTATATGAACCACTACAATCAGTGCAAAACAACTGGGGTACGTATGGTGATAATGAGCAACAAAACATTTTTGAATTTGATGAAGCTGCAGCTATGTTAAAGCATTTACCATTAGGAGATACGTCACCTTGGGAATTAAGACAAAGAACATTTACAGCAGGACCATTAGCTATTTTAGATAGTTATTATGGGAATGTTACGACCAAACCAGATGATGCAGCTTGGAGATTGAATTTAATGAAAGATGTAATGGTTCCTGACATGAAAGCTGAAAATATTTATCCGAGAGTATTCTTCTCAATTGAGGAGCTTGATAGACTTTCTACGATCGAAACAGATTTATTTCCTTACGTAAAAAGAAAACGTGCAGAATGGATTACAAATGGTAAAGTTGAAGCTGAATGGGCAGAATATTTAACCGAACTTGATCGTCTAGGTTATCCAGAATGGTTAGAAATCAAGCAAGAAGGATATGATCGTTCTACAAATTAAGTAACGGTGCCTGCACCACCCGGATTTTGAAGTCTTGGTGGTGACTGGCATTTTGTTATAAAGTAAGAAAGAAAATTTTTGAACTAGAAAAGCTGTCTATCTCTAGGTGCCAACTGCTTCTGCAGTTACTCGTCGCAAAGGAGCGACGAAGTAATTCAAGGATGTTCTTGGCTCGAGGTTAAATAACCTGCCAAGGGAAAAAGGCAATTCCCTTTTTTAAAAAAGTAAAAAGTGAAATAGCGCAATTTATTGAACTGCTGCCTCTGCGGTCCAGTTGGTCCTCGAGGCAAAGCAGTATGAAGTAACTCTAAGGGAGCATCTTATGTGATGTGATTGAGATCAGTTGCTTTTGTCGCCGATAGGCAGGTGCCTGGAGCTTTTCTTTTTAACATATGTAAAGGAGAGGGTTTGAATGATTTTGAAATATAAAGAGAAACATCGACCACAATTTCATTTTTCTCCCGAAGAAAAATGGATGAATGACCCGAACGGCATGGTATTTTTTAATGATGAATACCACCTTTTTTATCAATATCATCCACATGGAACCACATGGGGACCGATGCACTGGGGACATGCGGTTAGTCGAGATTTAATTTGTTGGGAACAGCTTCCAATTGCGTTATACCCTGACGAGCATGGGGCAATTTTTTCAGGTAGTGCGGTTGTAGACTGGGATAATACTTCAGGCTTTTTTGAAGAGGGGCCAGGTCTAGTGGCCATTTATACGAGCGCTGATCACTATCCTGACTCAGACAGACCACTCCAACGCCAAAGCATAGCTTTTAGCAAGGATAACGGGAGAACATGGGTTACTTATGAAGGAAATCCAGTCCTTTCTGATGAAAACATTACGGATTATCGTGATCCAAAAGTGTTTTGGCATCATGAAACAAAGAAATGGGTGATGATATTAGCAACTGGTCAAACAGTCATGATTTATACATCCCCGAACTTAAGAAATTGGGAATATGCCAGTCAATTTGGTCATGATTCTGGCTCACATGATGGTGTTTGGGAATGCCCTGACTTATTTAAATTACCTATAGATGGTGATGAAAACAATCAAAAGTGGGCCATGCTCGTAAGTATTGGTGATAACGGAAAGAGTAAAGAAGGTTCTAGAACTCAATATTTTATCGGAGATTTTGATGGAACTACTTTTGTCAACGAAAATCCCGACGAAAGAATTCTATGGTTAGATTACGGCAGAGATAATTATGCAGGAGTGAGCTGGTCGGACATTCCAAAAGAAGATGGTAGACGAATATATATCGGGTGGATGAGCAATTGGCGTTATGCAAATTTAGTGCCAACAGAGGTATGGAGAAGTGGGATGACATTACCAAGGGAACTTTCGTTAACTTCAGGTGAAGAGGGAGTCCGTTTGGTACAAAATCCAGTAGCTGAAATTGAAGGTATACGTAAGGAAACAAAAGTCCATGAAGATCTTGTGATTACAGACACCGATACTTCTTATCCTATTAGTGAGTTAACAGAAGTGAATATTGAATTTAAAAAGGGAAATGCAACTTCATTTGGGCTTGTTATTCAAAGTTCTCAAGAGGAAAAGACAATTATTCATTTTGATGTAGCCAAAGAAATGTTATTTGTGGATCGGACTAATTCTGGAGATAATAGCTTTTCAGATTCATTCCCTACAGTTCAAGAAGCTCCTTTGAAATTAAAAGATGGTATTCTCAAACTCCAAGTGTTTATTGATACTTCTTCAATTGAAATTTTTGCAAACGATGGAGAAGTAGCTGTTACTAGCTTAATTTTCCCGAATGAGGCAGTGAATCAACTTCAGTTTTTTTCAAATGAAGGAATAACAAACGTGCCGATATTAAAAGTAACTGAACTTAATTCAATTTGGAGTAAATAATTTGAGAGCTCTAATCAATGTATTGGTTAGAGCTTTCTTCTTAAGGTAAGAAAGGTGGAGAGTAAACTTGAAAAATCGTTCAGTTATCTGTATTGGAGAATTGTTAATCGATTTTTTCTGTACAGATGTGGATATTGATTTAGTGGAGGGAAAGAATTTTCAAAAGCAGGCAGGTGGAGCACCAGCGAATGTATGTGCAACAATTGTCAAGTTAGGGGGAACTGCTTTATTTAGTGGAAAAGTTGGAAATGATCCTTTTGGCCATTTTTTAAAACGTACTTTAGATGAAGCGAACGTTGATACATCGATGGTTGTATTAGATGATAAGAAACCAACGACTATGGCTTTTGTATCCTTACAAAAAAATGGGGAAAGGGATTTTGTCTTTAATAGAGGTGCTGATGCCTTTTTATCAGAGGGTGACCTCGATAAAGATAAATTAAAAGAAGCTAGCATATTACATTTCGGTTCAGCTACTGCGCTATTATCTGATCCCTTTCAATCTCTATATTTAAACACGATGAAATCAGCAAAAACGGAAGGAAAATTTATTTCATTTGACCCTAATTATCGTTCAGCCCTTTGGAGTAGTAATGAAACGATTTTTTGTGATTTAGTTAAGCAAGGTGTCGCTCTAGCGGACTTTGTTAAGGTTAGTGATGAAGAACTTAAAATCATCACAGGTGAAAGTGAATTGGAGAAAGGTATTCTAGTCCTTCATCAACTAGGAGCAAAAGTAGTAGCAGTCACCTTAGGAAAAGAAGGAACAATGATTTCAAATGGAATGTATTCAGAAATAGTGCCTAGTATTTCAGTTGTTTCGGTCGATTCAACAGGTGCTGGAGATGCATTTGTAGGCGCTACTCTTTTCCAATTGGCTAAAGAAGAGAATCCTAAGGAGGTTATAGAAGAATTTGAAGTTCTAAAAAAAATCATTTTCTTTAGTAATATTGTAGGCGCCTTAGTATGCACGAAAGTAGGTGCAATCTCTGCAATACCAACCATTGAGGAGATTGAAGGGTAGCGATTTTTTTTGGAAATAAGGGGACGGTTCTTGAAAGAGACAATCGGAAGTTTTGCGCGAAAAAAGCACATTAGGCAGGTTTAAGTTGCACAATGTGCTTCTTTGTGTTTTGGTGTATGCACTTCACTCAAAATTTTAGATTGCGCACGAAGAATGTAATCGCGGTCTCTTTGCAGAATTCAAAAAGAAGGGCTTTCTCAATTGAATATTTAATGCACAATCTAAGGTCATTCTTTATATGATATCATTTCTAAATGGGTTGCAATATTACTTAGCCTTTTTTCAATGCCTTCATAATTCATACATGAGGCATTAATATTTTTTATGCGACAGTGCTTTCATTGTTAATACAACAAAAACTATACCGTTATTTTCCACTCAGAAATATCCTCAGTAATTCCTAGTTAACCAACGGCCTAAACACAAACACCAACTTATCATCATTTACAGGAGCAATTTTCTCAAAAAGCTGAATACTTTAACAGTTTCTGGTGGTAATGTTTCAAAGGCTTCGAGGATTGATCCAATGATTTGTTTTAATTCTGCTTCAATACTTTCGTAATCGGTTTTTTTCAGTTCTTTTACTATCAATGCTTCTTCTAGCGTATCTAATCGGTCTTTCTCTACCTGTAAATCCTCAATTGAAATTAACCCAGCGGTATAGGCTCCAACTTTTCGATCGTAGCGTCTTTTGGCGGTGTAAATTTTTTCTTGGGAGGCAGCGGTGTTATTTTGTTCGGCAGCTGCTTCAATTTTAATTACTTCTATAGGAATGTGTTCTAACAGATCCTGCAATCCCTCTTTAAATAATTCGTGTATGTGTTCTACTTTGTATTGTGTTCCGACAGGTGTTCCCTGGATTTTATTTGGACCAGCGGTAAACTTTGTAGGGTTTCATTTTTGAACCTGGCGGACTTACGCTTATGCCACCCCCACAAACGGGATATTTAATAATCCACTCAGTAGATGAGGACTTGATTGAAGTTGGTCTTGTTTTTTTACTGCCTTCTGTACGATTCCACCACTCTTTTCCGCTTGGAGAAGCAATATTTTCTTTTTAACAATTTAGCTATTGTTAAATATCCTTTATTTTCTTTTAAGTATAGATCATAAATTCAAATTTTGTTACTTTCTCATGAAACGCCCTTTTCAATCATAGATTGAGATAAGGACATCTGAGGAGGGATACCGATGACAAATGATCGTGAGTTAGTTAAAGCTATAGACGAGATTACTGAAATAGCTGAAGGGTTTGGATTAGACTTTTACCCTATGCGCTATGAAATTTGTCCAGCAGATATTATTTATACGTTTGGTGCTTATGGCATGCCAACCCGTTTCTCTCACTGGAGTTTCGGGAAACAATTTCATCGTATGAAGCTACAATATGATCTTGGATTAAGTAAAATTTATGAATTGGTTATTAATTCAAACCCTTGCTATGCTTTTTTATTAGATACAAATACTTTAATACAAAATAAGCTCATCATTGCTCACGTATTGGCTCACTGTGATTTCTTCAAAAATAATGTACGCTTTTCAAATACAAGAAGAGATATGGTAGAAAGTATGACAGCAACCGCAGAACGAGTCGCACATTATGAGATGGTACATGGCAAAGAGGAAGTAGAAACGTTTTTAGATGCAGTTCTTTCAATTCAAGAACACATCGATCCAAGTCTCGTACGACCAAAATTAGCTTGGACGCTAGCAGATCTAGAGGAAGAAGATGTTGAAACTAGAAAGAACTCCCCTTATGACGATCTTTGGAATTTAGAAAAAAAGGATGAATCTCCTAAACCGAGAAAAAAGAAAAAACACTTTCCACCACAACCTGAAAAAGACATCCTTTTATTTATCGAAGAGTATAGCCGTGAGTTGGAACCTTGGCAACGAGATATATTAACAATGATGCGTGAAGAGATGCTTTACTTCTGGCCGCAACTTGAAACCAAAATCATGAACGAAGGCTGGGCTTCGTATTGGCATCAGCGTATCTTACGCGAGATGGATCTCACTTCTGACGAAGCGATTGAATTTGCTAAGCTCAATGCTGGTGTTGTGCAACCATCAAAAACATCGATTAATCCGTACTACTTAGGGTTAAAAATCTTTGAGGATATTGAGGAACGTTACAACAATCCAACTGATGAAATGAAAAAGCGTGGTGTACAACCGAACAGTGGCCGCGAGAAAATGTTCGAGGTTCGAGAAATAGAATCGGATATATCATTTCTACGAAACTATTTAACTAAGGATCTAGTCTTACGTGAAGATATGTACCTCTTTCAAAAGCAAGGGCGGGACTATAAGATCGTTGACAAAGAGTGGCAAGCAGTTCGGGACCAATTAGTAAATATGCGAGTCAATGGTGGCTTTCCTTTTATCTCAGTAACGGATGGTGACTATCTTAAAAATGGAGAGTTATATTTAACACATTATTATGAAGGTATTGAGCTTGATGTAAAGTATTTAGAAAAGTATTGCCCTATATTCAGCAACTATGGGGAAGACCGGTTCATATGGAGACTCAGGTTTCAGATAAACCAATTGTGTTTACCTATGATGGGAAAAAGGTTCATAGAAGGTATTTGTAAGAGAAAAAGACTGTCTAATGTGGACAGTCTTTTTTCTATAAAAACACCCCCGAAAGTTAGAGTCTCTACTCTAACTTTCGGGGGTCGATACCAATTCGATCTTTTATCTTAGTAAAGGTAATCTAACTTTAAACTTCAATAAAATTAATGTAGTAAGTAATAATGGCAGTTGTACGGCAAAGATCCCGAGTATAATGCGTAACCACGGACTTTCAAAAATTTGTTCATAAGTAATTGAAAAGACATCTATATAAAGTAAGATAATAGTCATTTCGAATATACTTAAGATAACAAACGATATCAATCCGATTATAAAACCATGAAGTATTTTAAAACGAAAAAAGAAAGCAACTAACAATGAAAAAATGGTTATAGTAATAAAAGGTTTTAACGAAGTCTGAAGGAAAATACTTAAACTAAATGCTGCACCTCCATACACAAAAGCAAAAATAATCATAGATTTTAAATTTTTCTTAATTGAAATGCCTAAAAGTGCAAATGGAACTGTCAGTAATAAAAAAGCTTCTGGAACTGATAATAAAAAATAACTAAACCAAGCCATATGTTCTTCCTTTCTGCTGTATTTAACTAGATGTAGAAAAATTATACTACATGATTCTTTAAAAAACGACATTTTTTTCTCGGGTTGGGAAGATTTATAGAATAGAATAAATGGTTGTATTAAAAACAACAACCCTTTGGTAAGCAACAATAAATATTTTTATTCATTTTCTTTAGGTAGTTTAGGTTGATAAAGGGTAAGGCTTGATGCAGAACTTATATCGGCCTTAGCAATAAATACAATAACAGTAACTATACAACCAACAACTGCTTTTACATACTTTTTCAATCTCATTTACCCCCTTTCAATCATTTTTTCAATTTTATTCACAAATAGGTAAGAATAAGGATGTATACTTCCTATTTGAAATAAAAAGCCAAAAATTGAAGCTAAAACAAGTTCTGTTGAGTAGGAGTTAGTAATTAAGAAATACATTAATAACCCCCATAAAGATACTGCATATAAAGAATATTTTCGCAACTTGTTTTTCTGGTAGTCATTACACTTTTTATAAAAATGATTAGAGGGAGCAAACTTATAAACTAAAATTAAACCAAAAGTTAATGCAATAAATAATAAAGCTATAAGGAAATTAAAATCAAATATATCTTTAATTCTCACTGTCAGGTAAGAGATACCAAGCATCATAGTTAGTCCAACAACAAGGCAACGAAGAAATGTTGAATAATGATGTCCCCCTGTTAAACCGCGGAAAACTACAAAAGTAGAGAATATCCAAAGCATGGGGTGGAAAAGTCCAAGTAAATACGATGCACCGAGTAATACCAGTAGTTTTATAAGACCATTAAACATAATTTCAATGCCATAACGAATGTAATCAACTTCTGTTTTTCTTTCAACATATTCACCTAACGCTTCGGCTATCTTGGTACTAACGTAATTAGTCATATTTACAATCCCTTGGGAAAACTAATTTCGAAACATACTAAATGATCGTTAGTGTGGATTTCTAATGTTCCGTTATATTTCTCTGTGATTTTTCGAATAATTGCTAATCCATAGCCTCTATTACCGTCCTGTGATTTAGTTGAATAACCATTGATAAAATAGTCTTCATTTATTTTCTTCTGTACAGCTGTATTCTTGGCGATTATTTTAAATGTTTCATTAAAATCTAAAATTTCTAGATGAATCTCTTGTTCGTTACTAGGTAGTTCACGAGTAGCCTCATAGGCATTATCTAATAAGTTACTAATCAAACGAATAAGGTCGGTAGAAGATAATATTTCAATGTTGTTCTCTTTTTCTATCTTTACATGAAATGGAACTTCTTCTCTATGATACTTGTCCATTTTTGAATATAGTATAGAAGCAAGAATAGGATTTTTAAGGGTTAATACTTTATTATTAATTCGAATTTCGCCAATCATTTTTTGAATGTAGCTATTAGCCGCATCATAGCTATTTATTTTTATTAAACCCGAGATTACCGTTAAATGATTGTTAAGATCATGACGATCAGATCGAACTGATGTAACTAAAGATTGAAATTCCTCCACGTGAGTAGATTCTGCCTCATTCACCTTTCGCCTTTCTTCTTGTTTAAAAATCTTAATGAGTATGAATAGAGATAGTATGTTTAATGCGATAACTAGAATGAGTTGAATAGGGATTCCGATGATATAAAGAGAAGTATCTTTAAATGCTACTAATGATGTAATAAAAAAGAAAACTAACATAATTTGTGATAATACTATAAATACCAAAGTTAAAACATTCATGATTTTTATCATTAATGGCCACAGTAAATTCATTATGGTAGAAAAGCCATTTTTCCCCTAAATTATTTAATCTAGTAAGAATTATAGCATAAATAATACTTTTTTTAGCTTATACTGTTGAACTTTGTCTAAATAAAAAGATGTCCGTCACAACAATCTTATTTCAACAAATTGAAGATTTTTATTTACTTTTTAAATTTGCAATTTAATAAACTATTAATTATAACATCCTTAGGAGAAACAAGGTTGGGCAACTATTGGCATCAGCGCATCTTACGCGAGATGGATCTCACTTCTGACGATGCGATTGAGTTTGCTAAACTCAATGCTGGTGTTGTGCAACCATCAAAAACATCGATTAATCCGTACTACTTATGGTTAAAAATCTTTGAGGATATTGAGGAACGTTACAACAATCCAACTGATGAAATGAAAAAGCGTGGCGTACAACCGAACAGTGGTCGCGAGAAAATGTTCGCAGTACGAGAAATTGAATCGGATATTTCATTTCTACGAAACTATTTAACGAAGGATCTTGTCTTACGTGAAGATATGTACCTCTTCCAAAAGCAAGGGCGAGACTATAAGATCGTTGATAAAGAGTGGCAAGCAGTTAGGGACCAATTGGTAAAAATGCGAGTCAATCAATGGCGACTTTCCTTTTATCTCAGTAACGGATGGTGACTATCTTAAAAATGGAGAGTTATATTTAACACATTATTATGAAGGTATTGAGCTAGTTGTAAAGTATTTAGAAAAAGTATTACCCTATATTCAGCAACTATGGGGAAGACCGGTTCATATGGAAACGCAGGTTTCAGATAAACCAATTGTTTTTACCTATGATGGGAAAAAGGTTCATAGAAGGTATTTATAGAAATGGAAAAGTGAGTTAAAATTAAGATAGTGGTAAGCGATTAGAAATAAAAAAGGCTTAGAGAATTAAATTTCTCCAAGCCTTTTTTTACTTTTGAAATACATAGTGATTTAAAGTTTAACTAATGTTTTGACCTAGTACGTTACTACCGCCTTCACTCTACTAATAAACCAGAAGTAGAAAAATTGAAAATAACATAAGAAGTTTTTGGAACGAAACAAAATGTTTTTCAGTCTAATAGGTAGGATCAACAGGCACTACAATATTTATAGTGAAATTTTTAATATACGAGAGGAGGGATTAGTGTGTCTATCATCAACTCGTTTTTTAAAGGCTCAAAAGCATCCACATTTGAAGAGTTAATTAAACAAGAACAAGGAAAGCTTTATAAAGTTGCTTATTCATACGTGAAAAATGAACAAGATGCTCTTGATATTGTTCAGGAGGCAATCATCAAAGGCTATGAATCATTTCATAAATTGAAAGATTCTCAATTATTTATGACATGGATGACGCGGATCGTCATTAATTCAGCGATTGATTTTATCCGGAAATCAAAGGATGTGATTGTCCTTGAAACGGACTGGTTTGACCCCGGCATTAATCAGGAAAACAAATCTGTGATGGAGCTCGATGTAGCGACTGTCTTTGACAAAATGAAGCCAGAACAGAAGACCTTGTTGTTATTACGCTTTTATTACGGCTATTCAATCTCAGAAATTGCCGAGATACTTGAGAAGCCCGAGGGAACGATAAAGTCAAAATTACACAGGACACTCAATCAAGTGAAGGAAAAACTAGGTAAAGGGGGAGAAACCTATGGGGAACTTTCAACGAGATATTAAAAGGATGGTCGAGGAAGTAACTGTACCCACTGACAAGCTTGATGCTACTGTAAATGCTGCCTTAAAAATCGCGAAAAACAAGGAGTGGTCTGCCGCTTCAAAAAGACAAAACTATCTAGCAGGAGTTGCCTCAATTTTTCTGTTAGCAATAGGTTCATTATTAATTAGCATGTTTTTACTAGGATCTGCAACTAACCAAGCTAGTGAGTCTATTTTTTACAAACTAGGCGATGCTGGCCTGAAACGAATGGTCGAGGAAGGAAGGGTCACTGATCTATCATTAGAAGTCTTCGATCAGGAAATCAAGGTTACCCTTGAAGAAGGCTACCTTGATAATAATCAGCTAGCAATTTCCTATCACATTGAAATGGAACAGGATCTTGAGAATGTGTTGTTTGAGTTATTTTTTGATGGTAGTTCTGTCCATCATGTCAGTTCGAGGTCGGGCAGTAGTTCCATGCCTCAAAGTGATATCTTCTATTTTGAGCCAACCAAAAGCTTCCCTGATCATCCTGAACTGAAACTGCAATTTCATCAGATCAATCAGGTCCAAGGAGACTGGTCCTTCAGCTTTGATTTAAAGAAGGAAATGGAGCTCTATGAAGTTACTAACTATGCAATCAAGGAAGATCATAATGGACAATTATTTTCTGTCGATAATATTATTCAAACACCTTCGATGATGCAGCTATCAACAACAACGAAGCTGCTAGTAGATGAAGTGAGTGATGGCTTTCGTGCCCAGAGGATCTCTATTGTAGCGGTTGCTGATAATGGCGACTATGTTTTGGCTGATTTCAGTCGTAGTAGTAATACTGAAGATGGGTATGGTTTTAATCATTTCCCAAATAAATTACGTGAGATGGTTAAGGTTCAAAGAGGGATAGCTTCTAATTCATATAAAATTGTCCCTTACTTCGTGACGTACAAAGGTCAGGAATTCCGTTCTGATCATTCAACGGGCTACATTTGGGATGAAATAGGAGCCCCATTTAAAAAGGGAGCAGTACTAGAAATGGCTTCACCGATTAAAATCGTCGAGATCGAGTCGGACAAAGAACAAACAATTGTCTATTATGAAATGGACGCGACACTACCCGTCTTTCCGGTCATCATTGATCGAGATACTAAGGTGGAATATGGGGCTATCTCTTATAATCGTCAAGGGACAAAAGTAGCGGTAACGTACCCTAAGGTTCCAGGAAAAAATTCAATAGAGCTGTTTATGTATGATGCTACGTACCAAGTATTTCCAGACTTGGAAATTGAAATTGAACTAAAGTAACTCCAACATCTCCCTTTTACAAAACCTTTTGTACGTATATAGTAGAAGGGGAAAAATGAGGGAAAGGGTAATATTCAATCTGATATTTCGTTTATATGAAACTATTTACAAAGGATTTAGTGCTACGTGAAGGTAAGTACCTCTTCCAAAAGCAAGGTAGACGAAGGTGGTCTATATGGATTGGGGCAAAGTAATTGTCGCGGTAGGTCAAGGCTCTTGAGTAAGAAGACATAATAAGGAAAGAAAAACGTTCGAAGCTCCGTTGCTGCGAGCGTTTTTATCTTTGATCAATTCAATCAATCTCATCTTCCAAAATATACATTAAGTACTCCGCATCTCTCTGTTCCTTCACTTCAAGACCTTTTAGCTTTTGCTCTAACTGCTGTAATCTCGATGATAAGTACTAGAACTATATAAAACAGAGGGGTAGATATAAAATTTATTCCTTTTTTGTTCGTCCAAAATAATGGGTCCTTAGATAACACATACGTATAATGAATCAACAAACTAGATATGAGTATATGTCTTTCAATTAATGGAGCTAATAGAAAACCTTGGAAATTAAAATTAAAATTATTAGACTAATGTTTTTTGAAAGGCTGATTTGTAAACTTTGTTGCTTTTAGGTCGTCTTTTGAGAATAAATAAGCTTTTTGGGACAAATTTATTTGTACCAATGGCTTATTTATTCTCAAAAGCTTCACGCAAAGCGTAAAGAACCAAGCATTTGCTTGGTTACGACCTAAAAGCTAATAGCAACAATCTATTGGAAAAGAGCCTTTTGAAAACAGACTGTGTAGAAAAAGTATAGACAATACGAATGCTTCCGCCATATGATAAGATACCAAAAGGTCTTCTAGATAACAATAATCAATAGAAGACCATTTAACTTAAGGGGGATTTGCATGAAGTATTTAAAATATCTATTGTTTACAGTCTTATATGCAGGTGTCACATTTTTTGGCATAGGTCCTGTCTTATTAGCAGATGGCTCTTTCCAAGAGCGAATGCTCACACTTGGCATAGTTGTACTGATCTATTTTGTTTTGACGTTCTTTTTTTTGAAATGGAGAAGAAAAATAAATTGATCAGTAAAAGAAACGATATTCACAGCTTAAAAAGGCTGCGAATATCGGTTTTTAAGGTACTGCATTTCGAGAGTTACATGATTAGTCCTTATTAAATACTATTTTGTAATAGTCAGTATCAAGAATTTTGGCCGAGTAGTAAAATTTACTGTTTATAATCGAAGACATCAGATTGATATACTCCTCATCAATCTGGCCGCCGTTACTTGGGACAAATTCCTCGGTTAATCCATTATATATGCCTTTGTTAGTAATAAAACTTCGATCAAGAAATGGAACGATAGGTTCAGAGTTAGAAAAAAGGTCTCTTCCGATCAAAAGTCTCGAATCGTATTCAAGTCCTAGTAAGTTTGAGAGCGTCGGGATAATATCTAGGCTAGAACCCAATTTATCTATTTTCGTAGCTTCCATTCCTTTTGTGTAGATAATAAAGTCATTTTTATATAGGTCAAACTGATTTTCAATAACTTGACCAGACAGCTCCTCAATTGTTTTTTCCTCAAGCCCATAAGGATAATGGTCAGAACTAATGGCAATAAGTGTCTTATCTGCAAGGTGAGCTTCTTCAAGTTTTTTTAATAAATACTCAAGTGCCTTATCTAACTCAACCTGAGTGGCTAAGTAGGCTTTAGCCTCGAGTGAGTATGGTAATTCATCAACCATCTGCTGATTTTTTCGTGCCATGTTGTTACCATCAAACGTGTACTGCATATGACCACTAACTGTCATGTAATAGGCATGAAAAGGTTCATTGTCTAGATATTCTAGGATGCTATTTTCTATCATCTCTAGGTCAGATGCAGGCCATATCTTTCGCACGTTAAGTCCGTTTCCAATTCCTTTGTATTCATACCCAATATTAGGGTGGGTAACATCCCTATTGTAATAGGAGTATGTATGATTGTGATATGCGACCGTTTATAACCAAGATTTTTAAGTTGATTTCCCATGACAAAAGGTAAATGGTTGTACCCAGATTCTGTGAAACTCCAAACGCCACTTTTCGGAAGTAATCCTGTTAATGCTACATATTCTCCATCAGTTGTACTGACTTCCCAAAGCGGAGTATAGAAGTTTGTAAAATGATAGCCCTGATTCTTTAGCTTATGTAATGTTGGTGTAACTTCCTCGTTAATCGCATATGGTGCAAAGCTTTCGGCTGTAATTAAGATAAGATTATATCCCTCGTATTTTCCAGTATACTCATTTTTTTCGGAAGGCGTAGAATTAGCAAAGTAATGATGCATTTCGATGATTTCTTCATTTTCTTCTTCTGAAATGAGCTGCTCAAAATCAATTTCCATCTCATTGTACTCAATTACTATTGGTTTATCCTCTTCATTTGATTTCTCGCTATCCTTATTGCTTTCTTCAATCACTGGTACCAAGTCTGGCTCAGGAATAAAAGGTTGTTCTGCTACTAAACTAGGTGACCACCCCATCACATGTCTTTGCAGGTCAATTCTCATGGTGGTCAATAATCCAAGACGCTCTGAAGATATCACTGGATTTCGACTATTAAAGTAAAGATCATAAGCAGTATGCTGTCCTTTCCCACCAGCAAGTACAATGCCAATCCCAAGTGAATGAAGAAATATTAAGGCTAACGTCAGCCAAACTATAGAAAGTCGTTTTAATTTTTTGTAGGAAAATCTTCTGAAAAATATAAGCATAATTATGGCAGGAAGAAAAAAGGGAAAAATCCAAAGGGAATTTTTATGTAAGAGAAACCAAAAATCCCTCCAAAATTCGAGTGCTTGGCCGGAGTTGCCTGCTGAATACACACCATAAAAAGTCTTGAATGTGTTGAAATAAATATGTTGTGACGCGAAAATAAAGCCTGAACAGAATAGGAACATAGTCGCGAAGATATACACAATTTTCCTTTTAAAATAACAAATAATCAAAAAAAATATAAAAGCGTAAGTAGAGGTAAAGAGTAGTGAGATGGCAAGAGTAAACGAAAAGATCTTACCTGTGGTTGCTAATCTAAATAATACCTCCATAAGAAACAAGGAACCAATAAAATAGATTAATAGGTAACTCGACTTCAATTGAATCATAAAAAATGCCCCCCTAATAAACATTTTAAAGTAACCTGAGCTTTATTAATAGTTCTTGAAGGAAAAAACGGGACAATTTTGCGGATTAAGAACTTCTTCAATCCTTTAGTGTTGGAAAATACAATAATTGGAATTGGATTTATTGAAGTTAGGTACATATTACTATATAGTTAGAATTAAAGATAAGAGAAATTAAAAATAGTTTATAGGGCGGTGGAAGCTATGAATAGTGATGTTGTCGTTGTTGCGATGATCATTTCTTATTTGTTTTTATTAGTCCTATTTTTGATTCTATTTAATAGAAAAACAAAAAGTGAACATAAATACAAGGAATTACTAGGAAGATATCAAATAGTTGTCGAGTCGGTGAAAGAAGTAATCTTTATTATGGATAAAGCGAAATGTTGGTTGTTTATAAATCAAGGTTGGATAGAACTGACTGGATATAGTAGTAACCAGTCCATAGGGCGTAATTACATAGACTATGTGCATCCTGATGATCACGAAACAATAGAAAAACACTTACTTTAATGCTTACTAAGGAAAAAGAGGATTGTCGCCTCGAAGTTCGCTTTAATACGAAAGAAAAAGAGTTTAAATGGGTCGAGGTAATGGCAAGATTACTAGTAGATGAAAATGGCAATGTAATCGGAATATCCGGTACTTTAACTGATATATCCGAACGAAAGGTAATTGAAAGGAAATTAATAGAAAGTGAACAGAAGTATAAATCTCTTTTTGAATATAATACTAGCTTAACTTACACAATAGACAAGGCGGGTCGCTTCATTAATGTTAATAAAGGAGCAGCAGAAATTACAGGATATTCAATGAAAGAATTAGAAGGTTCTAGATTTCTCCCGCTTATTAGCGAAGGCTATGCGAATTACACGATGGAGCAATTTAATAAAGCGTTAAACGGGGAATCGGTAAACTACGAAACCCAAATAGTCCGTAAAGATGGTAAGTTGATCTTTTTAAATGTAAATGTTAATCCAATTGTAATAAATGGACAGACAGTTGGAGTCATTGGAATTGCCCACGACATTACTCAGCAAAAAGAAGCAGAAGAAAACTTACTCCAAAGTGAAAAGCGATATCGAAGTTTAATTGAATTATCACCAGAGGTGATTTTTGTTCATAGTAAATCGAAAATTGAGTACGTTAATGATAAAGCAATTAGCTTTATTGGGGTGAAGGAAAAAGAAGATATAGTTGGAAAAACAATCCTGGACTTTATTTATCATCAGGATAAAAGTACAGTGGCTACTAGCATGTCTACGCTTTTTACAAAGAGTTCAGAAAGTCCGGAGTTTTACGAACTGCAGTTCATTAAAAAGGATGGAACGGTAGTTGTTGGGAATGTTGGAATTAAAATCATTGAGTATCAAGGTGTTCCGGCGATCCTTGGTATTATCCACGATATTACAAAACAGAAAGAGTTAGAATTAAATTTAAGAAAAGCCAATGAAATGCTAATGGAGATATCACATCTTGATGGACTAACAGGAATCCCTAACCGTCGCTATTATGAGGCAACATTTGCTCGCTATTGGAATGAAGCCATCAGAGAAGAAAAGGCCATCTCCCTGATTATGATTGATATTGACTGTTTTAAGTTATATAACGATCGATATGGCCACCAACAGGGGGATGAGTGTTTAAAGCAAGTTGCATTGACTTTAAAGTCGACCATTAATCGTCAGAGTGATTTTGTTGCTAGGTATGGTGGGGAAGAATTCTCGGTCATATTGTCAGGGACTGATGAAGAAGGTGCAATATTGGTTGCGGAGAGACTAAGGAAAACAATCGAACGGCTTACAATTCCTCATCAAGCTTCGACGGTTAGTACCGTAGTAACTATTAGTTTAGGTGTTGCAACGGACATACCGATCAAGGAAACTTGTTACCAGGACCTCATCAACAAAGCTGATCAAGCACTTTACTTAGCAAAGGAAAATGGTAGGAATCGTGTTGTGGAATTTAAGAAAAAAGTAACGTTGTAAATGTGGTAATTCAGGGCTGTTTTTCTAAATAATCACTGAAATTTCCCATAAAATTAGTATTGAATTAGTTTTTTACCTGTTATATAGTAAGTTAGATCTATTTTTGTGGAAATATGGATTTTTTTTACAATTTAAGTTATAATACTACTATTCTTATTTTGATGTTCGATATTTTAAGAGCTACTTTAATGACAACTAACATGAGGAGCCTATATTTTGGGTTCCTCTTCCTTTTGTAACTATTGCATCATTTTTTTGAAAGGGGAATGAAAATGGTTTCTAACAAATTAAAAATTTTATTTGAGCGATTTCGGTTTATGTGGATTGCTGTTCTTTTTCTGTGGGTAAAAACTTACGTACTTTATAAAGTGGGCTTCAGAATACAGAGTGATAACATCCTTCAAGAATTCCTGTTATTCATTAACCCGCTTAGTTCTGCAGTCTTAATTTTAGGGTTGTCTATCTTTTTTAGAGAAAAATTAAAGAATTTAATGGTCATCATTTTTAGCTTTATTGCGACTATTGTTCTTTATGGTAATCTTATATACTATCGGTTTTTTGCTGACTTCTTAACCTGGCCAGTATTATTTCAAACGAGTAATGCAAAAGACTTACAGGGAAGTGCCTTTGAGCTTGCAAGTTTCTTTGACCTATTTTTATTGCTTGATATTTTTATATTAATTGTTTTATTAGTCAAGAATAGGGTCCCAAGATTAGTGCCGATCCAATGTGAAAAAATAATTATTCTTGCACTAGCGTCACTTATTTTTATAGTTAACTTAGCAATTGCGCAAATCGAGCGCCCACAATTATTAACACGTGGTTTTGACCGAGAAATGCTGGTTAAAATATCGGAACCTTAAATTACCATATATATGATGCTTATATTCAATCCAAAGCAAAAAGTCAACGAGTTTTTGCAAGTAGTTCAGATATTTTAGAGGTAAAAACTACACGATGTCTAACTACAAAAAACCAGATGCTGATATGTTCGGAATTGCTGAGGACAAAAATATTATTTTAATATCGTTAGAATCTTTACAAAGCTTTGTTATTAATAAAAAGGTAGATGGTGAAGAAATTACACCGTTCTTGAACAATTTAATTAACGATAGCTATTACTTTGAAAATTTTTATCATCAAACATCTCAAGGAAAGACTTCCGATTCTGAGTTTTTAGTTGCAAACTCTTTATATGGGAAGGATAGTGGTGCTGTCTTTTTTACACACGCTGGGAATGTATACAATGCTCTTCCAGAAATGTTAAAAAGTGAAGGGTACTTTACTTCGGTCATGCACGCAAATAATAAAAGCTTTTGGAACCGAGATCTAATGTACGATTCACTTGGATATGACTATTTTTTCGATATCGAATCTTATGACGTGAATGAAGAAAATTCAATCGGTTGGGGATTAAAGGATGTTGACTTTTTTGAGCAATCAATCGCTCACTTAAAATCACAGCCAGAACCGTTTTATACGAAATTGATTACGTTGACAAATCATTTTCCTTTTGAACTTTCAGAGGAAGACCAGTTGATCAATGAATTAGAAACAAATAGCCGTACATTAAATCGATATGTAACGACCGTTCGCTATATGGATTTGCGCTTGAAATCTTTTTTGAGCATTAAAAGCAGAGGGATTATACGAAATTCAATCTTTATTATCTATGGGGATCATTATGGCATTTCAGAATTGCATAATAAGGCTTTAAGTACCTTTCTAGACAAAGAAGAAATAACCCCTTTTGATAATGTTCAATTACAACGGGTCCCGATGTATATTCATATTCCCGGACATGAAGAAAGCCAAACCTTACAAACTGTATCTGGTCAAATTGATGTTAAACCTACTATTTTGCACATGTTAGGGATTAAGGCTAGAGACGACATCCAATTTGGTACGGATCTTTTCTCACCAGATCGTAAATCATTTGTTTTACTAAGAGATGGAAGCTTTGTAACGGATAGTCTTGTTTTTACGAAGGATAAATGCTATCAGAAAAACACTGGAGAAGAAGTTGAGGTCACATCATGTGAGCCGTATTTTCAGAAAGTGAAATTAGATTTACAGTTTTCTGACAAGATTATTTATGGTGATTTGTTACGCTTTGAGACTGAGGAACAAAAATAGTCTTACAAGAGCAAAAAAAGAGGGAAGCTTTGAGTAACACCCAGCTTCCCTCTTCTTTTATTTTCACACTGACCACGCAGCCTTTGAAAATTTTCTTGTTTAAACTTTGGTTCGGTGATTTCGACGATCACTTTTTGGATTCGGCGATTGCGAACATCTTCAATGTAAATTTGAAGGTTTCCAAAGACCATTGTTTCACCCTTTTTAGGAAGATATCCTATAGTTTCTGAGACCCAGCCACCTAACGTATTAGAGGTAGTTTCAATGTCAGTAATATTTAGAGCTTCACAAAATGTTTCAATGGGTGTCCGTCCATTTAAACGAATTTTATTCTCGCTTATCGTTTCAACAAACACTTCGTTCTCATCATTTTCATCCCAGATCTCACCGACAATCTCCTCGATAATGTCCTCGATCGAAATAATTCCTGAGGTTCCACCGTATTCATCAAGGACAATAGCTAGATGAACCTTACTTTTCTGTAACTCTCTTAATAAATTTGATATTTTAACAGACGAAATAACAAAATACGGCTTCCGCAAAATGACTGATAAGTCAAATGTTTGATGATTTACATACTGTTCAAAAAAATCTCTGTGAGAGATAATACCAATGATATTATCAATAGTGCCCTCATAAACTGGCATTCTCGAATATTTCTCTTGGATAAAAATATCTTTTATTTCCTCTATCGTCGAATCGACAGCAACAGCGATGACATCAGGTCTTGGTGTTAAAATGTCTTTTACAACGATATCGTCAAATTCAATTGCATTATGAAGTAATTCTTTTTCTTGAGTAAGAAATGTCCCTTCCTCTTCACCAATTTCAACCATAGCTTTTACGTCTTCGTCAGTAACGGTTGGTTCTTCGTTATTTGATCCAATCATTTTTGCTACACCAACTCTTAATTTAACGAAAAGCCAAGTAATAGGGTAAAAGATTTTCATGACGATACCTAAAGAAGCAGATATAGTCAGTAAATACTTTTCAGCAAATTGTTTTGCTAAAGATTTAGGGAGAATTTCCCCAAAGATTAAAACTAAGATCGTTATGACTAACGTTGTAATAAATAGCGTACTACCATTATTGCCATACATGTCTGTAGCAACCTTCGTAGCAATCGTCGCCATTGCAATGTTTACAATGTTATTTCCAATTAGAATAGTAGATAAGCTTTGATCAAAGTTTTCTGTCATCTTTAACGAACGTGTGGCTCTTACGTTATTGCTTTCGGCGTAATTTCGCAACCTCACCTTATTAGCACTAGTAATCGCCGTTTCCGATGCTGAAAAATAACCTGATAATATTAATAATGCCCCTAATAGAAATATCGAGTCATAGGGTATACTGTCCAAAATTTCATCACTCTCCAAAAATGTAGTTATTATAAATATACTCCATAAATTGATGTCATATCAACAAATATAAAAATAATCATATAAAGTGTGAATACTTCATCGGTCTATAGGATACAATCAAAAAAATTTGTAGACTCTAAGTAAAAATTTTTGAATATTTTCTCTTCAAGGTGTGGTAATATATTTTCAATATAAAATATATTTAGGTTTACTAAGGAAATGAATTCCAGTGACTGAAAAGCGGGGAAGTACCATGTGGAAAAATAGAAACGTGTGGATATTATTATGTGGTGAATTGATTGCAGGTATTGGTTTATGGACTGGTATCATAGGAAATCTAGAGTTTTTACAGCAGCATGTCCCTTCTGATTTCCTAAAATCACTGATTTTATTTACGGGATTGTTAGCAGGGGTGGCTGTTGGTCCACTTGCCGGAAGAATGATAGATTCTTATAGTAAAAAGAAAGTGATGATTTACGCAAGTTTTGGTAGAATGCTAAGCGTTTTGTTTATGTTTTTAGCAATTGAGTTTGGTTCTGTTTGGTGGATGATTTGTTTTATGATTGCAATCCAATTGTCCGCTGCATTTTATTTCCCAGCATTACAAGCATTAATTCCGATAGTTGTGGAGGAAAAAGATCTATTACAAATGAACGGCGCTCATATGAATATGACAACCATCTCTAGAATTATTGGTACAGCATTAGCGGGAGTAATGCTTGTATTCGTAAGTTTATATTCTTTATATCTAGCATCATTTGTCGCTTATGGTTTCTTACTACTTACGACATTTTTATTATCTGTAGAAGAGGATAAGCAGCTTACCTCTGCTGAGAAGAAAGATAAGAAAGCAGTTAGCTTTAAAGAAGTGATTCCTGTATTAAGAGGTCTTCCGATTGCGATGACAGCATTAATATTGACTATCATCCCAATGCTATTCTTAGGTGGTTTTAACTTAATGGTTATAGCTATCAGTGAATTACAGCAAGATCCAACTATTAAAGGCTTGATTTACACTGTAGAAGGTACGTTCTTTATGCTTGGAGCATTCTTAGTGAAGCGAATAGCTGATAAAGTCAATCCAACCATATTAATGTTTGTCATAACTGGAGTGGTAGCGCTCATTCATCTTTCACTTTACTTTGCAGATATTAAATTACTAGCACTTACTTCATTTGGATTATTTGGTTTAGCTATAGGTTTTTTCTTTCCAATTACCGCTACCATATTTCAAACAAAGGTTCCAAAGGAATTTCATGGTCGTTTCTTCTCGTTTAGAAGTATGCTTGACCGAGTCATGTTTCAGGTTGTTTTATTAGCAACTGGTCTTTTTCTTGATACGTTAGGGTTCCGAAATATGGTTTTAGTATTTGGAACTGTTTCACTAGTACTTGTTACGTTTTTTGCGATCAAACATTATAAAGCTCCGCTTCGAGAAGTAGTTGAACAGGAGCAAAAAGTAAATTCCGTGTGAGTTAAAAGGTCGTCTCTTAATAGAGACGGCTTTTTTTATAAGATAAGAATGTATAAAATTTCAACGTAATAACTGTCTAGCTCCAGAAACATCAATGAAGTTACTTCATTGCAGGTTTTGCGACGAGTAAACGTAGTGACGCAGGAGCAGCGCCCAGCCCCTCGAGGTCAAATAACCTTGTTCATTTAATGCTGCCTCTGTGGTCCAGTAGGTCCTCGAGGCAAAGCTTCATGTAGTAACTCTAGAAGTAACACACGTTGTGAACGAGGTCAGTAGCTTTTGTCGGGGCTCCCAGGGCGTTTGCGCTTTTCTTGTCTATAAAATTATTTTCGATAGTTTTTTACCTAACTTTATGATCCTTAACAAAATGCGACTCAGTCTAACGAAACTAAACAAAACTAAACAAAACTTAACGAAACTGATTGTTTTTTCTTTAGGTTTACGGTATCGTAGGATTAGAGTGATTTACCAAGTTTCTAGGGCGCTGCTGGTACTAGTTGAGTAAGTATCGGCCCTAAGAAAAGAGGGATGGAAGATGTTTGACGACACGTACACACCAGATGAAATTGCAAAGATGTTTAAAATCTCAAAGCATACAGTCTATGAATTAATCAAAAGAGGCGAGTTACACGCTTTTAAGATTGGTAACAAGATGAGGATTAATTCTGAAGAAGTTGAACGTTTTAAAAATAGTAGCAGAGACAACGCTGGAGCTTCTCAACCGTCATTAGGTTCAACAACGATTCGGTTGACAGGTAGTCATGACTTTATCGTTGAGCAATTAACTAAATTTATAAGTAAGGAGTCAAGTCTTCAAATCCACCCTACCTATATAGGGAGTCTTGATGGCTTGATGATGATATATCGCGGTCAGGCAGATGTTGCTGCCATTCATCTCTTAGATCCTAACACTAAAGAGTATAATCTTCCGTTCATTAAACAGCTTTTTGTTCATGAAAAAATTTCCGTTATTCGCTTGGTGTCTAGGGAACAAGGATTTATCGTGGCTAGAGGCAATCCAAAGAATATTACGTCTTTTGGTGATTTAACACGTAAAGATGTAACATTTATTAACAGACAAAAAGGTTCGGGAACGAGATTTCTGTTAGACGTGTTTTTGTCAAAGCATGAGATTGCCCCTAAAACAGTAAGCGGCTATGTAAATGAAGAGTGGAATCATTTAGCTACTGCTTCCCATATTAGTAGAGGTAGTGCAGATGTAGGTTTTGGGATTCGATCAGCAGCTGAACACTTAGGATTAGATTTTATTGCCGTGACAGAAGAGAAATTTGACCTTGTATTTCGGTGGACACAGGAAAATGAAGAAGAACTCAAGCGCCTGTATGAGATTATTTGTTCAGATCAATTTAAATCTAGCATTTCAAAAATACCTGGATACAATATTAAAGAACTAGGGCAATTAATCTATAAAAAATTGTAGGGTGATATTATGAAAAAAACATTTAAACTAGGTGTTTATTTCTTATTAATTTATGTTCTAGCCGCTTGTACAAGTAGTAATACTCAAGAAATTGAAACGCAATCTACAGAGATTATTTTGGCAACGACGACTAGTACACAAGATAGTGGACTATTAGACGTCCTTATACCAATGTTCGAAAAACAGCACAACATCAAAGTAAAGACAATCGCTGTTGGGACAGGCCAGGCTTTAGCGATGGGAGAAAAGGGTGAGGCGGATGTGCTACTGACACATGCACCTTCCTCCGAGGAAAAATTAGTACAAAATCAAGATGTGATCTATAGGAAAAGGGTAATGTATAATGATTTTATTCTGATTGGACCAGCTGCTGATCCAGCTGGGATTAATGGGAGAGATGTAAAGACTGCTTTGACAAAAATATTCGAAACGAGGTCAACCTTCGTATCACGTGGTGATGACTCTGGTACACACAAAATGGAACTTAATCTTTGGGATGTAGCCGAACTAGAACCAGGAACTCAAAGCTGGTATATAGAAACGGGGCAAGGAATGGGAAGTACGCTCCAGCTTAGTGCTGAAAAAGACGGTTACCTTCTAACAGACCGAGCTACGTATTTAGCACATGCTAAAAACATGGAGCACATGGCCGTACTTGTTGAAGGTGATCAAAAATTATTAAATATTTATCATGTGATGCAAGTCAATCAGGATAAGTATTCTTTTGTAAATGGTGAAGCAGGGAAATTATTTGTAGAGTTTATGGTAAGCGAAGAAGCTCAAACAATTATTAAAAATTTCGGTGTCGAACAATATGGACAACCTTTGTTTTTCCAGTTTACAGAATAACTAAACGTTAAGTGAGTGGTTTCAATGGATCTTTTTATCGAAGGAATTATCAAAGCATTCGAAATGATTATCACAGGTGATCGGGAGATCTATGAAATCACCTTTACAACATTAAAGGTATCGTTAACGGCGATTATGGTAAGTACAGTTGTTGGCATTCCTTTAGGTGTGTTATTAGGTCTGCGAGTTTTCCCTGGGAAGAAAATTGTCCTTGTTTTTGTGAATATCGGTATGGGGTTACCACCTGTTGTCGCGGGTCTTTATATTACAATGCTACTTTGGCGGTCTGGGCCATTAGGTCATTTAGGGCTGTTATATACAACACAAGCGATTATTCTAGCGCAAATTCTAGTTTCCTTACCTATTATTATAGGTTTGACATCTTCGGCCTTTCAGCAGATTGATAGTAAAATGCTTCTGCAAATTAAAGCACTAGGAGCAACCAAATTTCAAAGACTTGGACTACTTCTAAGAGAAACAAAGCTAGCAATCTTTGCAGCGATCATGGCTGGTTTAGGACGAGTTCTAGCAGAGGTTGGGCGGCAATGATGGTCGGTGGTAATATTAAAGGTGATACGAGGATCTTAACCACTTCTATGGTTATGGAAGTGTCAAAAGGGAACTTTGATGTGGCGATTGCTCTTTCGTTTATTTTGATGACCTTAGCCTTTACGATTACATTCATATTAACGTCACTACAGCAAAGGAAGCATCATGTATGATGGGAAAAATATTACAATTAAAGAATGTTAAAGTAATAGCGAATAAACAGACATTATTAGATATTGCTGATTTTTCACTAGATCAAGGTGATGTTGTTGGGGTTATTGGGCCAAATGGTGCTGGAAAAAGTACGTTATTAAAAGTCCTTTCGTACTTACAAGCCCCTACAGAAGGCGAAGTTATGTATAAAGGTGAAGCAAAGCATTCTGATCATCTTGATTTAGCGCTACGGAGAAGGTTTGCTGTAGCACTTCAACAATCCCTTCTCTTTGATACTACTGTTTACGATAATGTTGCAATAGGTTTAAAGTTAAGAAAGGTGAATAAAAAAGTCATTAGTGAGCAGGTAAGTTACTGGTTAGAAAAATTTCAAATCTCCCATCTTGCGAAAAAAAATGCGAAATCATTATCAGGTGGGGAAGCACAACGTGTTAATCTTGCTAGAGCTTTAATATTGGACCCTGAAGTTTTGTTTCTTGATGAACCTTTTTCAGCCCTTGATTTTCCGACCAAGGCGCAGCTAATTAAAGACTTTAACGAAATCTTAAAAGACACTAATACAACAACTCTATTTGTTAGTCATGATTTACTAGAGATCAGACACTTGACGAAAAGCTTAGCTGTTATCATTGATGGCAAATTGCAGCAGTCTGGAAGTACAAAAGCAGTGATTGAGCATCCAAATGAAGCTGCTGCTCCGTTTTTAAATAAATGGAAAGAACTTTATACTTTTTAGAAAGTAGCCAAGCAGATGCTTGGCTTTTCACGCTTTGCGTAAAACTTTAGTGCATAAATAGTAAGTTAAAAGTAAATAATGCTCCAAAAATCCAAGTAAGTATAGCTACCGTACCAATCGCAAAGGATATAATTGCAGTTTTTTTCTTGTTTTTTATGGCACTAAAAAATCCGATTGTGGCACAAATAGCAGCAATAGTCCAACAAACTAGTGCAAGAATGACGATAATCATGTTTTTCTCCCTTTACATGCGTTTTTATTTATCATGGCATATTTCTTTTAAGAATGCACGTAACTTACACAACTAAGGAAAGAGGCTTTCTTTAAAGGAAACAATAAGTCCTTTAATAAGAATAGCCTCTATTTTTTATTGCTGACTTTGTTTGAGTAGTTCATCTAATTTTTTTCTTCTTCGTTTTTCCTTCTGTTTTTCTTCTCTCACTTCTTCATTCAAAGCTTTAACAATTGAAAATATCATGAAAACCATTATAATCGCAAAAGGAAAAGCAGCAACGATTGATGCAGTTTGTAAACCATTTAGCCCGCCACTCCACAAAAGTACGGCAGCAATTGAGGACTGTAGGACGCCCCAAGTTAACTTAGTAGAGTTAGCTGGATTTAAGACACCTTTTGAAGTGATCATCCCAAGAACAAAGGTAGCCGAATCTGCTGAAGTGACAAAAAAAGTTATAATTAGGAATGTAGCGAGCAGAGCAAGGACCGTTCCAAGAGGAAAGTGCTCTAGAGTAATAAATAAAGCTGTAGTAACATCCTGACTGACAGCTTCAGAAATACCGCCACCTTGAAACATATCGATAAAGATCGCTGATCCACCAAAAGCAGCAAACCAGAGGGCACCGAAAATAGACGGTACGAGTAAAACGCCAAGTACAAATTCCTTAATTGTTCTACCTCTAGAAACACGAGCGATAAACGTTCCGACAAATGGAGCCCAAGCAATCCACCATGCCCAGTAAAATAGGGTCCAAGCACCAATCCAAGTACCTTGAGAAAAAGGTGTCATTCGAAAACTCATTGGAATAATATTACCTAGATAGCCACCAATAGTTGTTGTAAAAGCCTCAAGGATAAAAGAAGAAGGCCCCATAACTAAAACAAAAAGTAGTAATCCGAGTGCAAGTCCTAAATTTAAATTACTTAAATAACGAATGCCCCGATTAAGTCCTGTGGTAGAAGAAATCATATATAAAACGGTAACAACTAAAATAATGATAATTTGGATCGTGATATTGTTTGGAATTCCAAAGATATAGGACAAGCCCCCATTAATTTGTAATGTTCCAAGTCCTAAAGAAGTTGCCACACCAGAAACGGTTGCAATAGCAGCTAATGTATCAATCCCTTTTCCAATTGCACCGTCAACATGATCACCAATAAGAGGGCGAAAAGTCGAACTGATTAGCCCTGATTCTCCTTTTCGATACTGTGAATAGGCAAGCGCTAAGGCGATAATGGTATAAATAGCCCATGGGTGTAGTCCCCAGTGGAAAAATGAATACCTAAGTGCATAACGGGCAGCATCTGGTGACAGTCCCTCAGCAAGACCTAAGGGCGGCGTAATATAATGATAAATAGGTTCAGCCACACCCCAGAACACTAAACCAATTCCCATACCAGCTGAAAATAACATGGCAAACCATGAAAAAAATGAATACTCTGGTTCTTCATCATCTTCTCCAAGTTTAATTTTTCCGTAAGGCCCAAAGGCTAAATAGAAGGCAAATGCCAGAAAGAAAAACGTCGCCATTAGATAAAACCACCCAAAGGCATTAGTTGTAAATTCAAGTGCATTAGTAGCTTGGAGTTCTAAGTGTTCCGGAAAGATAAATCCCCATAAAACAAAAAGAGTTGTGATTGTTACTGATATGTAAAATACCGATCCTAGATTTCGTTCTTTCATGATGAAATCATCCTTTTTATAAAAAAATAAGTACAATTTTCCTTATTATGATTTAAATCATGTATTTCATGCAGGCATTCTTATATTGCTTCCTAGAAAGAAATCAGTCTTTAGATGGAGGTGATTTCCTTCGATTGACTGTTATCTAAATGTGATTATTTGGATAAAATTGAAGTGAGAAAGGGAACAATAAATTTGTTCCATTACTAAGGAGGTAATTAGTTATGGTATTTCACTTTTTATTTTTTACAATAAAAATTACAAAGCGTAACTTTTCAGGGGAACAACTTACTCGTGCCCGAGAAGCTGAATTGTTAGAGCAAAAGTTTGAGGAAACGAAGCAACGCTTTTTATATACGCAAAGGTTACTATAATTTAAGAATATTTTGGCTGTCTCATGAAGAGGCAGCCTTATTTCGTTGTAGCAACATTAAATCACTTGGTATGTATTAAAATAATATGTGCAACAATGGTACTATTCAATTTCACTATCAGGTTTAAAGAAGTGCACAATCAAAAAGACGTTATCAAAAAATCTTTTAAAGTAAATTCTACTAGGAGTGACCATGGAACATATCCTACTATTTCTTATAAAACTTTTGAAAAAGCTGTCCTACCTTGGAATTGTTTTGGCATTGTCTTGTGAAGTAGTTCCTGCAGAAATTGTCTTACCCTTAGCAGGATTTTGGGTTTATGAGGGTGAGATGCTATTCTGGTTAGCTGTTTTAGCTGGAACTCTTGGGGGAACGTTAGGTCCTTTGTTACTATATCTAATTGGCCGATTTGGTGGGCGACCGTTTTTATTAAGATACGGAAAGTATCTATTTATTAAAAATAAGCAAATTCAAAAAGTTGAAGATTTTTTTGGGAAATACGGTGGTGGTGTTGCCTTTTTGGAAGGTTCATTCCTGGAGTAAGGACACTGGTACCGGTACCTTGTGGATGGCAAAAATGAATATAGGACTATTTATTTTCTATACTTTTTTGCAATGCTTCCTATTACATATCTTTATGTTTGGCTAGGAGTTAAATTAGGCCCAAGATGGAAGGATGTTGGTCTGTTAGTTAACGACTTCCTTGTTGAGATACTGTTAATTTTCTTAATGCTTTTCGCTATTTTCATGGGCATGAAACATTTATATAGGACAGTAATGTTCATGGTGGCGCGTCTCTACTTCATCAAAAAGGCGAAGAGTTGAGTGTTCTTGAAAAGTCTACAAAAAATGTAGCTGCAAAGGAATCAATCGCTAAGTACGCTGCGTCACTTATTCGTGACAATGATTGTATTTACCTAGATGCTGGAACGACAGCGTTTCTGATGATACCTCATATACAGGCAAAAGATATAAAAGTGGTTACTAATGGCCTAACACATCTAGAGGGATTACTTGAACAAAACATAGATACTTATCTGACTGGTGGGAAGATTAAACCGATTACTAGGGCTTTGATTGGCCCAGGGGCGATTGAAGGACTAGAACAATATCGTTTTGATAAATGTTTCATTGGCGTAAATGGTATTCATAGTCAGTATGGGTTTACAACACCGGACCCTGAAGAAGCAACTGTAAAAAGCGAGCAATGAATTTGTCACAAGAATGTTTTATTTTAGGCGATCATTCTAAATTTAATGAAGTTACTTTTTCGAAAATATCAGAGCTAAGGCTAGCAACAATCATTACAGATGAATCTGATCAAGAAATACTAGCCGAGTATGAACAGAAAACAACAATAAAGGTAGTGACAACATGATCTATACTTGCACATTAAATCCATCTATCGATTATTTAGTTGAAGTTGATGATGTAAAGCTTGGCTCATTAAATCGAGCTTCTAAAACAGCGTATTATCCTGGGGGTAAAGGGATTAATGTTTCCCGTGTCTTAAAGCGACTTGGAGAAGAGAGTACTGCTTTGGGTTATATTGGGGGCTTTACTGGTGCTTTTATCTGTGATGTTCTAACACAAGCGGGCATTTCACATGATTTTATTGAGGTAGATGAGCCAACAAGAATAAATGTCAAATTAAAGTCAGGGGTAGAAACAGAAATTAATGGACTTGGAACTCTAATTTCAAAAGAGGCTGAGCTTCAACTATTTGAAAAAATTGCGAACCTGAGCAATGAAGATTTCCTGGTTTTAGCGGGGAGCCTCCCGCCAGCTGTTTCACCTGACTTTTATCGTTCTGTTGCAAAGCTTTGCTTTGAAAAAAATATCCGTTTTATTGCAGATACCTCTGGTGAAGCACTTGAAGGAATATTACAATACGAGCCTTTTTTAGTGAAACCAAATGAACATGAACTAGGAGAACTCTTTGAGGTCGAAATTACTAGTATTGAGGATGCTATTTTTTATGGTAAAAGGTTACTAGAAAAAGGACCGAAAAACGTCATTGTTTCCTTAGGGAGCAAAGGAGCCATCCTACTAAATGATAGAGTTGTAGCTTTTGCAAACGTACCAAAGGGAGAGCTTAGAAACTCTGTTGGAGCAGGGGATTCTTTGGTTGCAGGATTTGTTGCAGCTTACGAAACACAACGTGATTATCTTGAAGCATTTAAGTATGGAATTGCATGTGGTAGCGCTACGGCTTTTTCATTGGATTTGTGCGAAAAGCCTACTGTTCAAAAGCTTTTACCAGAAATAAAAATTGAAATAGTAAGTTAAGGGGGAAACAACATGAAAATTACAGATTTGTTAACAAAAGACACGATTGAATTAAACCTTCATGAGACAACTAAGGAAGCGGTTATTGATGAACTAATTCGCAAACTAGACTCTTCTGGTAAACTAGTAGATTCAAAGAAGTTTAAAGAAGCAATTTTAGCTCGGGAAGCGCAAAGCACAACTGGAATTGGCGAAGGGATTGCTATTCCACATGCAAAGACTAGTGCGGTGAAAACACCGGCGATTGTTTTTGGGCGTTCTAAAGCAGGCGTTAATTATGAAGCACTCGATGGTCAACCAAGTCACTTATTCTTTATGATTGCAGCTAGTGAAGGAGCAAACAATGCTCATCTTCAAACTTTATCAAGATTATCTTCATTTTTAATGGATTTAAACTTTCGTAAAAGACTAGAAACAGCAACATCTATTAATGAAGTGCTAGAGGCAATAAATCAAAAGGAAGCTGAAGTGGTTGAAGAAGAAAAACCAGCTACTAATAATGGCTTAATTTTAGCAGTCACAGGATGCCCAACTGGGATTGCTCATACGTTTATGGCGGCTGATGCGTTAAAAAACAAAGCAAAGGAATTGGGTTTCACTATAAAGGTAGAAACGAATGGATCTGCTGGAGTAGAAAATCAACTAACAGCTGCTGAAATTAACGAGGCTGTTGCAATCATTGTTGCAGCTGATACAGCGGTAGAAATGGACCGTTTTGATGGGAAGCATGTTGTTCAGGTGCCAGTTGCCCGGGCAATTAAATCACCTCAAGAGCTGATTGAGAAAGCTAGTAAGCAAGATGCTCCTCTATACAGCGGAACGGGTCAAAAACAAGAAACCGGTGAAAAGGGAAGAAACGGCTTTTACAAGCACATTATGAATGGTGTATCAAACATGCTTCCTTTCGTAGTTGGAGGCGGTATTTTAATCGCTATTTCATTTATTTTTGGGATCCAGGCCTTTGATCCGGAACATGAAACTTATCATCCAATTGCTGAGGCACTAATGACGATCGGTGGCGGAAATGCCTTCGGGTTAATGATCCCAGTATTAGCTGGTTTATTGCGATGAGTATCGCAAATCGCCCAGGTTTTGCTCCTGGTATGGTCGGTGGTTTATTAGCTGCTAGTGGTGGTGCTGGATTTTTAGGTGGTCTAATTGCTGGTTTCTTAGCTGGTTATTTAGTCTTAGGATTACGAAAAGTGTTTAGTGGCCTACCAAAATCATTAGAAGGTATTAAACCTGTATTGCTTTATCCAGTGTTTGGTATTTTAATTACAGGACTAATTATGCTCTTTATCGTCATTGAACCAGTTGTAGCATTAAATACGGCTCTAGAAAACTGGTTAGGAAATATGGGTACAGGAAACCTTGTTTTACTTGGATTATTACTAGGTGGAATGATGGCTGTGGATATGGGTGGACCAATTAACAAAGCTGCATTTACATTTGGGATTGCAATGATCGATGCAGGAAATTTAGCGCCTCACGCTGCAGTTATGGCGGGTGGTATGGTTCCACCACTAGGAATTGCCCTAGCAACAACATTCTTTAAAAAGAAATTTACTAAGGCTGAAAAAGATGCAGGGAAAACAAATTATATTATGGGAATGTCGTTTATTACAGAAGGAGCTATTCCGTTTGCAGCAGCAGATCCAGGTCGTGTTATCCCTTCAGTTATCGTAGGTTCTGCGGTTGCAGGTGCATTGACAATGATGTTCGGAATTGGCTTACCTGCTCCTCACGGTGGATTTTTCGTTATTCCTTTAGTAAATGGTAATCCGTTCATGTATCTTGTTGCCATATTAGTTGGAGCTGCTATCACAGCATTAATGCTAGGCTTTTGGAAAAAGGATGCAGTAGAATAATAATGATAATAGGCTGTTTTCGTTAACTTTGTTGCTTTTAGGTCGTCTTTTAAGAATAAATAAGCTTTTTGGGACAAATATATTTGTCCCAATGGCTTATTTATTCTCAAAAGCTTCACGCAAAGCGTGAAGAACCAAGCATTCGCTTGGTTACGAGCTAAAAGCTAATGGCAAAAATCTTTTAGAAAAGAGCGTAATAATAATAATAATAATAATAATAATAATAATAGTGGCACGCTGTTAACTTAACAGCGTGTCATTTTTTGTAGGAATTTTCTAAGATTAATAGTTGATGAATTTCTTCATTCATTATTTTCGCTATTAAGTTTGATTAAGGTTTGACTCAGTTGTAAACGCAAAAGTTTATTTTAATAATTAGCTTTTAGTTCTTAACCAAGAGAATACTTGGTTAAGAACTAAAAGCAACAAAGTTTACAAAAACAGCCTTATGAGTAAAAAATTTTGAGAAAGAAAAAGCTAAGAATACAAACAAGTGCATAAAGTGAACTATGAAACATAGATGAAGATGGGGGAAGTAGAATGAGCTACATCTTTTTGCTTGTAGGGTTCGGTCTATTAATCAAAGGCGCAGATTTTTTTGTTACTGGTTCGTCAAACATTGCAAGCTTGCTTCGGGTTCCACCAATACTGATTGGGTTAACAATTGTTGCCTTTGGAACGAGTTCTCCTGAAGCAACAGTCAGCATCTTAGCTGCTCTAGAGGGAAGTGGTGGAATTTCATTAGGAAATGTCATCGGTAGTAATATTTTTAATATTACGTTAGTGATTGGTCTGACCGCTTATTTAAATCCGTTAAAAGTCGAGAGTGAAACAATTAGGAAAGAAATCCCGTTTGCCTTGTTAGCGAGTGTTGTACTCTTAGTTTTAATAAGTGATACCATGCTCCAAACATTAAGTTTAAACTTATTAACCCGTGCTGATGGCTTTATCTTTTTATTATTCTTTACTGTTTTTATGTACTATATTTTTGAAGTGGTTCGTACAAGTCGTGATAAACTTATTGCTGAAAAAACGATCGTGAATGAAAAGTGGGGAAAAAATATTCTACTTACGCTCCTAGGACTTGGAGCTATTATTTTCGGTGGAGATCTTGTTGTTAAAAATAGCACGGAAATTGCTTATACATTTGGTATGAGTGAGACATTAGTAGGCTTAACAATCGTTGCAATTGGTACATCTTTGCCTGAATTAGTAACCTCAATAACAGCAGCGATAAAAAAACAAAGTGAAATTGCACTTGGAAATATCATCGGCAGTAATATTTTCAATATTTTATTTGTGCTCGGAACGTCATCTGTAATCTCGCCATTAGCCGTTAGTGAGAACATACACTTTGATGTTATGCTGATGATCATTTTAACAATTGTTTTATTGGTTTTCTCAAGAACGAAGTACAGAGTTGGAAAATTTGAAGGAGTATTCTTAGCTTTGGCCTACGTTTTATATTTAGCGTACATCATTCTTCGAAATTAATAATGGCTCTTTACTAAACATTGTAGCTTTTGGACAGTAATTCATATTTTTGCGTTTAAAAATCTTTCAATGCTAGAAAAGACGCCCGAGCCCTTGAAAAATCTTGTCATTACGAGCAATTTTAAAGCAACAATCTTCGAGAAATATCCTTAATAAATAAGTAAACTTCCCTCTAATTGGGTACGATAAGAAAAAACTAGGGAGGATTTACAGATGAGGAATGTATTAGAAAAAGGATTAGCGCTAGGTTTAGGATTAGCGGTGAAAAGTAAGGAACAAATTGAGGCTATTGTTGATGAACTGGTAAAAAAAGGTGACATTAAAAAGGAAGAATCTAATGAGCTCGTATCAGAGTTGGTTAAAAAAGGTGAACAAGCAAAAAATCAAGTTGACGAAATGATTAAGGAACGTATGAAGATTATCTTCCAAGAGCTAAACCTAGTCACAAAAGAAGATCTACAATATTTAGAAAATCGTATTAGAGAATTAGAGCAAAAACAAGTGTAACGGATAGGGTGTGGTCTCAATTTTCAGAAAAAGAATTAGGCATCTACAACGCTATCAAGAGATTGTAGCCGCATTTACCCGTAACGGTTTCGGATTTATTATGAAGGAACTAGGTCTCCTTGAACTATTAAGCATGCCGAAGCGGCTATTTATTGAAGGGAAAGAGATCAATAGAAAATCTGTTGGCGAACGTTTCAGGAGGTTTTTCGAGGAATTGGGCCCAACCTTTATTAAAATTGGCCAAATAGCCAGTACTCGTTCTGACTTAATTCCTGTAGACATCATTTCAGAATTAGAAAAATTGCAAGATAATGTACCACCATTTTCATATCAGGAAGTGCAACAGGTGTTTTTAACTGAATTTGGAGTTGGGGTTGAAGAGATGTTTTCCTTTTTTCAGGAACGTCCGTTAGCCGCAGCATCAATCGGTCAGGTTCATTTTGCAGTCTTGAAAACAGGTGAGCGCGTTGCCGTGAAAATTCAACGACCAAATATCCGTAAGGTTATTGAAACTGATTTAGAAATTTTACAGGACATTGCAATTTTAGCGGAAAGGCGTTTAGATTGGGCTGCCAAATACCAACTTCGGGATGTTGTAGAAGAGTTTGCAAAGTCATTGCGGGCTGAAGTAGATTATTCTATTGAAGGACGTAATGCTGAGAAAATTGCAAAACAATTTCAAGATGACGATAAGATTTACATTCCTACCGTCTATTGGGAGTATTCAAGTTCAAAAATTTTGACGATGGAGTTTGTTGAAGGAACTAAACTAAACGATCTATCGAAGCTAGAGGGAAAAGGTTTTAACCGGAAAATAATTGCTGAACGAATTGCTCATGCAATGTTTCAGCAAATATTGGTTGATGGATTCTTCCATGGAGACCCCCATCCGGGAAATTTACTTGTGTCCTCTGGAAACAAAGTGATCTTTATGGACTTTGGAATGGTTGGGCGACTTAGTTCGCTGATGCGAGATCATTTCGCATCCTTCATTATTGCAATGATGCTTCAAAATACAGATGGAGTTGTAAAATCGGTAATAAAAATGGGACTTATACCAGAAGAAGCAAATCTGACTTTGCTCAGAGCGGACGTTGATCTACTTCGTGAAAAGTATTATGATGTCCCTTTCAGTCAATTGAGTTTAGGTGAGGCGGTAACTGATTTATTTTCTGTGGCCACAAAACATGGGATACGTATCCCTACGGATTTAACTTTGGTAGGAAAGTCTTTGTTGACGATGGAGGGAATTGTTGAAAAACTAGATCCCGATTTAAGCATTGTGAAAATAGCTGAGCCATTTGGTCGCCATTTGTTAAAAGAAAGATACCAACCCAAAAATGTAGCTGCGAGGCTTTGGGGTAACATGGTTGAATACGGAGAGATAGTTGCTGATTTTCCTAAAAGCATTAAAGAGTTTTCTTCAATTATGAAACAAGGCAAAATGCGAGTTGAAATTTCTCTTTCTGACTTTGACCGCTTGCTAACAAGAGTCGAACGGGTCAGTAATCGACTTTCCTTCAGTATTGTCCTGTTATCTTTTAGTATTATTATGGTTGGATTAATCATTGGCTCATCATTAACCGGACATACAACGACCTTAATTTGGCGCTTGCCAACCGTAGAAATTGGCTTCGCAGTCGCCTTGGTAATGTTCATCTGGCTATTTTATGCGATCTTTAAATCAGGTAAATTCTAATAGCCAATAACAGGGTGCCTCTGCGTGAGGCACCCTGTTATTGTATCTAAACCATTTGTCCGTGTGGTATGGAAAATTTATAGAAATTGTCTTTTTTGGGTGTCTGACACCGCTAACAGTGTAGATACCACTAATATTAATTAAACTTTCAGAACTTTGACGGTTTTTTCTATAGCATATCATGTACAATTTATGATAAAGGAACATAAATAATGAATAGGAAGTGTTCCAATTTAATAGAATGACTACCGTTTGTTGCTGACAGAAAATATATAGATAGGTTTACTAGTATAGAGATTTTTAAGGGGCCTTGCGATGGATAGAGAAGCAATTTATCAGAGAAAAATAGCAGAGTTAGAAAAACGTGAGCAAGAGTTATTAGAACAACTTCAAAAGAGAGAAACCTTTTATGAAAAAATTCTTGATGAAATACCCATGAATATCTTTGTTGAGGACAAAGAAGGTAGGACTATTTTTGCTAATAAACAAGCGTGTGAGTGTAATGGAAAAACGAGAGCAGAGTTAGTTGGACAAACTGTTTTTGATTTCTTTCCAAGGACTATTGCTGAAAACCAACGAAAAGAGGATCTCAAAGTATGGAAAACGAGAAGCCTCTTAACAAAAGAAGTAATAGTTCATTTTAAAGGCGAAGAGGTCCATATGTATACTGGGAAGACGATTATTGAACTTGAGGATGGTTTAAAGGAAGAATATTTACTAGGATTTGGCTTAGATATAAGTGCTAGAAAAATAGCTGAACAGAAAATAGAACATATGGCATATCATGACGCATTAACAGGTTTACCAAATCGCTGGTTTATTCAAAGGTATCTAGAAGAGTTCCTCACTGAAAACAAAACTCTTGCCGTATTTATTCTTGACCTTGATCATTTTAAAACTGTGAATGATAGCATGGGACACCAAGCCGGGGATGAACTACTAAAGGAGGTTTCCAAAAGGTTGAGATCAATGTTCCCTGAAGAATATATTATTGCAAGATGGGGAGGCGATGAATTTATCTTACTAGCTCCTAATTTAGAAAACGAGAATGAGATTATTACTATAAGTGAAGAAATCATCCATATGATGTCTATACCATTTAGTTATGCTGATCAACAGTTTCTTGTAACAACGAGTATTGGCATTAGCCTTTACCCATTCCATGGTCCAGATATTGTTACATTGTTAAAAAATGCCGATCGTGGCTTATATACTTCTAAAAACAATGGGAGAAATGGTTATGAAATAGTAGTATAAAAGAAACACTACTTCTTATTATGAGTATATTTCAGCATAGTGAAAGCTCTGTCGCTTCGTCGAAAAGTGCCAGAGTCTTTTTAAAAATAAGGAAGCAAAACCTTTTTTAGTACTGATTTCTAGTTCCAGCCAGGCAACGGCTTGAATTCGCTTCTTAGCTGCCTTGCGACGAGCAAATGTTTTTCATGTGACGAGTAATCGCAGGAGCAAAGGTAGTAGTGGTGCAATAGCAGCTGTTAAGCCCCTCGAGGTTCAACTAACCTTGTTCACTTAACGATGCCACTGTGGTCAGTAGCTTTTTTCGGGGCTTAAATGGAAAAAGCACTGCACTTTTTCCTAGGTGCTTGCGCTTTATAAGTTTAATGTCATTTTACGGAAAAAAGCCATCCTGTTCCTCTATTGAAAAATAATAACGCATTTCTTGAACGGCTTCCTGTAAATGACTAGGAGCAGTGTTGGATTGTGCTAGGCGTTCTAATTCATCATAGCAAGAATGTAATAAATTTTCAGGCGTTTGAAGGTTAATTGCTAGTTCAGTGGCAGGTCTAGAGACGACCTTATCTGTTAACTGTTCTACATCTTCTTCCTGTAAGGTTTCTAACTTCTCTTTTGCTTGTAGTAAGTTAGTTTTAACATCTTCTGACATTTGACCTGTATAATTTTCTAGCTGTTCTATTATATGAAGCATTCTCGCTTTTCTAGAAATTGTCACGTTTTCTCACCCTTTCATAAAAGTGGATAGTCATGGTGTTAGTATTCTACATTGATTGGAAATTATGACTAATCTGGAGAAAGAACACTTTCTAGAAGGTTAATTTGAGTATTTTTAATCTTATACAAAAAGTAACTTTAGTAAAAGGTACTACCACTGTATACTAATAATTAGCGTAAATCTTTTTAAATGATATTGGGTGGGAGTGGATAACCCTATGGAGGAAATAAGTTTTGACCTTGTTGGGAAAGTATTAGAGGAAGATATTGTTTCAGACCTTAATATTTTGTTATTAAAAAAAGGTTCGGTATTAACAGAGACCAATATTCTATTGTTAAAGAAACATAACTATAAAAAAGTAAATGTTTCGGAAGATGTTTCTTTTAGTGGCATCTATTTAAAGTTTGTTCAGCAAATTGAACAGCTCTTTACTGAGATAAACGAATTAAAGGATATTGATATTACAGAATGGTTTGAAGAAAATCAGCGTATTATTAGTGAAGTTCAACCAGTAGCAAGCTTTATTGATCAATTGTATCAAATGAAAACGGAACACACGTTACCTAGGCATAGCGCAAATGTAGGCTTACTTGCTTTTTACATAGGAAAACTATTGAGATACTCAATGAAAAATAAGATAATTCTTTGGCAAATGGGAGTTGTCCACGATATTGGTAAAGTGAAAGTACCAAGCAAGATGATAACCCACCCTGAAATTGGTTGGTCAATGTTAAAGGAAGTAAAAGGTGTTAATGCTCAGATGCTCAATGCCGCAAGACAGCATCATGAATGTATCGATGGCTCAGGGTACCCTAAGGGTGTTAATATAAAATATTTATCAGTCATGGTACAAATCATCTCAGTTGCAAATACAATTAATAATTTCCTTGTGAAAAATGAGAACATCTTTTCTTTAATAAACTACCTTATCGATGAAACGAAGAAAAACAAATTAAATCCAGCCATCATTATCCCTTTTGTCCGGCACATACTTGGAAATTCTGTTGGAAAACATGTGATGTTAAATGACAAAACAGTGGCTGAAATTGTATTTATTCATGAAAATGAACCATCACAACCATTGGTTCACATAAAAAATACTGATGTTTACGTTGATTTAAGAAAAGATCATCTACTAGAAATCATCGCGTTTGCCTAGGAAAGTAAAAAAGATGAGCATTGTGCCTCATCTTTTTTTTGGTTCATAATTTAGCTCACTAAATAATTCATTAAGTTCGGATTTGGTCAAATCTCGCCACTGTCCTTTTCCAAGTCCATCTAAATGAATGTTCATAATTCTAATACGTTGCAGCCTACGAACTTGGTAACCTAGAGCAGAGCACATGCGGCGAATTTGTCTATTTAACCCTTGGGTTAAAACAATTCGAAAAACCTGATTAGAGATTTTTGTTACTTTGCAAGGGAGTGTCTTAGTATCCAAAATTTCTACGCCTTCAGCCATCTTTTTTAGGAATGATGAAGTAATGGGCTTATCGACGGTAACGATATATTCCTTCTCATGCTTATTTTCGACTCGTAAAATCTCGTTTACAATATCGCCATCATTTGTTAGAAGAATTAACCCCTCAGATTCCTTATCAAGTCGACCAATATGAAAAATCCGCAATGGATGATTGACAAAATCTACAATATTTCCTTTCACATGTCTTTCTGTTGTACTTGTTATGCCAACAGGTTTATTCAGTGCGATATAGACATTCTCTGTCTCCACCTGCACTGGCTTATTATCAACGCGAACATCATCACCAGGAGAAACTTTACTTCCTAATTCAGCAACGACTCCGTTAATGGTTACTCGTTTATCTGCAACCCACTTGTCAGCTTCTCTCCTAGAAGTAATTCCAGATTCGCTTATATACTTATTTATCCGCAAAGAAAACACACCTTTAAGTTTATTGTTACTATTTAATTTAACTTAATTAGCTACCTAGATACAAGTGGCGTTACCATTTTTTCAGGAACAAAAGCCTCAAACTTGATATTTTAGAGGGAATATGGATTTGTATAATGCCAGATTAATGTTTTGGGAAACATAAAAGTAGAAACTACTGCGGAGGTAATAAAATGAAAGTAGCGATTATGGGCGCAGGTCTATCAGGTTTGACTTGTGCAATAATGTTGGAAAGACATGGTATTAAGCCAACTATTTTCGAGTCGAGAACCCAAGTAGGTGATCGGTTCATTAATGGTGAGGCGTTTTTATCGTTACTAACGAGACCGATTAACGATTCCTTTCAATATTTATCAGATGAATATCAATTGTATCTAAGACCCACTGGTTCCATAAATCAAATTATCATAAACTCTGAAAACGAACAGGCTAGCATTAAAGAACATGTCGGGTTTGTCAACATCAGAGGGCGTCATAAGCTTTCACTAGAAGCTCAACTTGCAGAACAGGTCAAATCAGACATTCTTTTTAACTCTAAACATTCCTATGAAGAGCTGTTACAAGAATATAGCCATGTCATTATGGCAACGGGTGATGCCGAGTACGCAATGAAACTTCAAAATTTTCGAGAAGACCTCTCAGTTAGTCTAAAAGGAGCGACGATAGAAGGGAATTTTGATCGTTTTTCAGTACTAGTTTGGCTTGACAATACAATGGCTCCTAAAGGCTATGGATATTTACTTCCTTTTTCAGACACTGAGGCTAACATCGTCATTGCCCATCCAGATTTGCAGGAAGGTCAGGAAGAGTTGGTTACTAAATTCTGGGAGCGTTTTTACGATCGAGTTTGTAGTGAATTAGGTCAAACGTTAAGAATTACAGATCAGTTTCAAATACATAACTATAAACTTGGGATCTGTAAATCAGCAAGAATAGGAAATACATTTTTTACTGGGAATTGTTTTGGGTCGGCGATGCCGTTTCTAGGTTTCGGTCAATTTGCAGCCATTCTTACTGGAATTTATGCAGCTTACGATCTTTGTGGATACGGAAAGTATGAAGACTATACTAAGATCCTTAAGAAAAGCTATGATTATTCATTAACATTACGTCGTGGGATGGAGCACCTGACGAACCAAAATTTTGATTTTATTGTAAAGCACTTAAACGGTTATGTTGGTGATAAACTATTCCGGCCAAGTAAACATAATCCTTTGAAAACACTAAGTTACTTAGTAAGACCTTTTATAAAAAAGGAAAGATAAATCTATTTCTAGCAAGTAGAATGACTATTGCAAAGCCGTTGATAAATAATAAGGCCCACCAAGTAAAATTGGTAGGCTTTTGTTAAAAGATAAGAAAGCATATGCGTTTTTAGTACTTGGTGTCTAGCTTCAGGCGCCATCTGCTCCTGCGGTTACTCGTCGCAAAAAAACATCTGCTCCTGCGGTTACTCGTCGCAAAGGTGCAGAGAAGGTTGACTCATGGAAGTTCTTGGCTCGAGGTCAAATAACCTGCCAGATATAAAAGTGAAAAGCGCACTTTTAATCTGACAGAACATTTGCTTGTCGCCGATAGGCGGGCGCCTTGCGCTTTTGTTATAAGATAAGAATGGATAAAATTTCAACGTATTAACTGTCTAGCTCCACCGCCCAGCCCCTCGAGGTCAAATAACCTTCGAGAATAAAAGTGAAAGAGCACACTTTTTTCCTCGAAGAACATTTGCTTGTCGGGGCTAAAATGGGCGCCTTGCGCTTTTCTTATTATGAACCAGTCGATTGGTCACTATTTGCAAACTTTTTCATGTACTTTGTAAGATTAAATTTCATTTTCTTTTCCGCAAGTGCGTAATAAAAAAATATTGGTGATAAAAAATTAAAGCCAAATACAATTACAATAATAAGCCAAATCATCCACTCAGTGTTTATCACATTTTGGTAAATCCAAGTATTATATAGCCACAATCTTATAACCCCCCACAAGATTATTAAAACAGTTTTCTCAATTGCTTTTAAAATAGTTGGTAAAGACATCATATATCAAAGTCTCAGGCATTTTGGCCTCTTACAGCTACATTTCCATCAAAATATTTTACCCATCTATTGGTAATACTAATTGAAATTGGTAATAGTATTTTCTCTTCAGAGGAGTTTTCATACATGGACATCAAAGAAAGGCTAGCCCAAGAAGTTTTTTTGCGGCTAAAAAAAAATGTTGAAGAGGTAGAGGTCATATTAGGAAATTCTTCAGACTTAGTAAAACGAGAATTTTCTACAATGGAACCAATGAATTTAGATTGTTGTCTTCTTTATATTGAAGGATTAATAGATACAAGTATCATCGACCAGACTATACTCTCGCCACTATTAAACAACAACCAAAAATACGATGTTTTAGATAAGTTATCAACTGAAGAAAAAGTTAACACGCTTGAGAAAAAGCTGTTACTCATTTCCTCACTTAGTACTGCGACTAAATTAGAAGAAGTAATTGATAAGTTACTAGCAGGAAATACAATTCTATTTTTAGACCACTCTGAAAAGGCTTTTGTTCTTCCCACCCAAGGGTGGGAGACTCGAGGAATTGAAGAACCGCAAACAGAAACGGTGATAAGGGGTCCGAGGGACGGTTTCGTAGAGTCAATTCGAACAAATATTGCGTTAGTTAGAAGAAGAATAAGAGATCCAATGTTTCGCCTTATCTCCATGCAAATTGGTAAGCGATCAAAGACAGATATTGGAATTCTATACATTGAAGGATTAGTAAGAGAAGGATTAGTTGATGAAGTCTTACAACGGTTAAACAAAATTGAGATCGATGCAATACTAGAAAGTAATTATGTTGAAGAACTTATTTCAGATACGCCATCTTCGCCATTTCTGACAGCCCAGGGAACTGAAAGACCGGACAAAATTGCGGCAGGTTTGTATGAAGGGAAAGTTGCCATCCTTGTCGATAATACACCTTTTGCATTACTAGTTCCGACCCATTTTTGGTCGTTTCTCAGTGCTAGTGATGATTACTATACACACTTTTGGATGGCTGCTTTTTTTCGTTTTATTCGTTATACAGCGTTTATTATTAGTTTAACGCTTCCATCGCTTTTTGTATTGTTAGTCAGCTTTCATCAAGAAATGATTCCTACACCGTTAGCAATTACGATTGCGGCTGGTCGAGAAATAGTCCCTCTTCCAGTGTTACTTGAAGCAATTATTATGGAATTAGCGTTCGAGTTAATGAGAGAAGCGGGACTACGAATGCCTAAGCCAATTGGTCAAGCAGTTAGTATTGTCGGCTCATTAATTATCGGTCAAGCTGCGGTGGAAGCGGGGTTAGTCTCACCAATTATGGTCATTGTTGTGGCAACAACCGGAATAGCCTCATTTGCCATTCCAAATTATTTTGCTTCTGTTTCAGTTCGTTTAGTTCGTTTTCCAATATTACTTGCATCGGGTTTACTTGGTTTATTAGGTTTTGCAACTGTTTTTGTTGTTGTTCTGATCCATGCTCTATCTTTGCGTTCTTTTGGGGAACCGTACTTAGCGCCAATCTTTCCATTTAATGCCTCAGATCAAAAAGATACGCTATTTAGAAGTCCACTTTGGACAATGGGTAAAAGACCGAAGGATGTAAAAGAGAATAATGAAAGACAGGATAAAAATCAGAAGCCATCTCCAAATGGCGATGGCTAATCGAGAGTTGCATCATCAAAGGGTGAAATTGATGGAGAAAATTAACTTAGTGAGAGTCCTTATGTTATTGCTATTGCTATCAGGCTGCTTAGGGAAAGAAGAAATAAACGATCTTGCCCTTGTGATGGCGGTAGGGATAGATAAAGGGGAAAATGGTGATATTTGGATTACCACTCAGGTGGCTAGACCTGCTGATGTAAGAGGAACTACTGGATCTGCAGGTGGGGAACCGATCTGGACAGCTACTGGAGAAGGGAAAACGATTTTTGAAGCAATTCGAAATTTGGCTAAGTTCTCCTCGAGAAGGATTTATTGGGGGCATAATATGATCATTGTTGTGAGTGAAGAAGTTGCAAGGGAAGGTATTGTGGATATTATTGACTTTTTTACAAGAAACAATGAGTTACGGATGAGAACGTGGATTGTAGTTACAGAAAAAAAGGCCAATGAAATCGTGGCAGCAAAAACTGGAATTGAAGTGGTTCCCGGAAATGCCATTGATCGCCTTTTTCGTTTTAGCCCAATAGTTGCGGAAGCACCAAGAAGCAATGTCATGGCGTTATCGGCTGGTTATGTTGGTGAACATGTTCATCCTTATTTGGCACTAGTACATCTAATCTCAAGGGGAGTGGATGAAGCAAACCCTCAGGAGTTTGGGAGTATTCCACAAGTAGAGTTGTCGGGAACAGCTATTTTTCGAAAAGATAAGATGGTAGGTAAGTTAAATTCGCGGGAAAGTCGTGGATTTTTGTGGTTTACTGAAACCGTTGACGATGCAATTATTCCTCTCACCTGTCCAGATGAGGAAGGTTGGGTAAGTGTTGAATTACGCGATAATTCATTTAAGCTGACTCCCATTTATAAGGAGGGGAAAGTAAGCTTTGAAGCAACGATAAAGTCGGTGGCACATTTAGTAGAACTAGGTTGTCCGACACCGCTAGAGCATAGTGAAGTTACGGAGAAGCTGGCGGTTCAAGCAGAAAAATATCTTAAGGAAGACATCGAGATGATGCTAGATAAAGTTCAAAAAGAATATAAGGTAGATGCGCTTAGACTCGGAAGAATGTTTCAAGCGAAATACCCTCAGCATTGGGATAAGATAAAAGAGGACTGGGAGGTAATGTTTCCAGATGTCGTAGTGAGCGTTTCTGTAAGCGTAGACATTAACAACCCACAGCTTTTAGAAAATCCAACAAGGCCTAGTAAGGATTGATCAAAAGTGAAAACACAAATTTCAAATGCGATGTTACTAGCGATTATTATTAATCTTGTATATGCAAAAGCCATTGGTGTAACGCAAGGAATTTTAGCAAGGCAATCAGGCAGTGATATGTGGTTAGTAACCATTTTCTCAACCATATTTGGTTTAATAATGATGTGGTTAACGGTGGTGATAGTTAAAAGGACTCCAGAAAAAAATATTTTAGAGCAAACAAAACTACTCATTGGCAAGTGGGGAGAGAAACTCCTTGCCTTTGTCTTATTTATCTTTTTCTTGGAGCATATGGTGGGGTTATGATTACCGTTGTTTACCATTTAATGGACTACTTTTTACCTGATATGCCAGCCTTTTTATTTGTAGTTATTACCACTTTTGTCGGGCTTTACGGTTTATTTAAGGGAGTTGAAGTAATTTCAAGGCTGGCGATTTTAGGTGTGTTTGCTATTATCGTCTTAAATGTTCTTCTTCTGTTAGGCTCTTTAGAGGATTTTCAAACATATCAATTTTACCGGTATTAAGAAATGGTTTTTTGAACGCAGTCCAAGTAACGAAACATCATAACGCTGACTGGGCGATGGCAACACTGATGGTCGCTATCATTTTGCCTATGGTAAAACAGCAGGAAAAGTGGCTCAAATATTCAACAAAAGCAATTCTCTTCGGTGGTTTATTCATTGTAATGTGGCCAATCTTAGAGGTTGGTGTTCTTTCCCCTGAAGTTGCCGGTCAATATATGGTAGCATGTATGCAAATGGCCAGGAGCGCAGAGATTGGACTGTTTGTTCACCGCTATGAATTGATTATGATTATTTTCTTTTCACTTTCAGCGTTGGTTCAAGTAATGATGTGCTTACTTTGTGCTTCCATCTCCGCTAAACATATGACTGGAGTTCAAAATTTAAACAAGTTATTTATTCCTGTTGCAATTATTTTAGGCTTGTTTGGCTATTGGGTTGTTGCGGATCATATTCGTGCCATGGATTTATTAACCTATTATTGGCCAAAGATTGCGATACCGATAACCTTTGGAGTCCCAATTGGTGTATTTCTATTAGGGACCATCTTAAAAAAGAAATTATCTACTACAGGTGGGGTAAGTGGATAGCGGTCGTATATTTTGTTGTTTTATGGGTGCCTTAGAGAAATAATGAGCCGTTTAGACAAAATTTCTTGTCTTAACGGCTCATTTCTCAAAAGCCCTACTCAAAGAGTCAACCATTCGTTGGACTCCCCAAAAAAAACAAAAGAAATACTCTATAAATAATGTATCCTGAGTATTTCGTATTAAATTTGGCAAGAGCTAAAGAGATTTAGCAATCATAATTTTAGACTTCCAATTTTAATACGTTTGACTTAATAAAACGTTTAGTTGAAGACACACATCTAAAAGCTAAATCCAGCAATGTTATCCCATTTGTTCGCCACCTTCTTCGCAAGCATGTAATAGAACAGGTAGTACAAAGTGTGAAACTAAAGGTGAAATCGTGTTTGTTTTTTGATCATGAACCATCAAAACTAGATTTATTAATTCGCAATCAAAACACACCGGTACATATCCATTATGCTTTAATTATTTTCACTTGCTATGGTAGGTAAATAAATTCTTTCTCCTAATTAAATAGATACTTAATAATAAAAGCGGAAATAAAAACCCAAAAGTTAAAGTGTATGGAGGAAAAATTTTTTTAAAAAAATCATTAAAATAAACAACGTTCGGAGTAATAAACTGAGTTAGTATTAACAGTAAGTAGCTTAAACCGAAAATCATCGGACGACTATTCTTATAATTAAATACTTGAGATAACCCCAAATTTACTGCATATAACAAGATTGTTGTTTTAAAGAATATAGTTATAAACCAAGTTCCTGAAATTAGAACTTCAAGCCGTTCAACAATATCACCGATACTAATTTTTTGCGCCATAAAGTATGGTGGATAATATTTTATTTCTGACAATATAACGCCAAGTGTAAGAATTGAGTAAAGAATAATTACTATTAGAATAACTCCTCCTAAAAATACTCCTAGAATAAAGATGTTTTTCGCCTTTTTATTGTCTTCTACAAATGGGAAAATCATTAAGATAACAATTAATTGGAGGTACGGGATCCCTATATTAGAAATTGTCCCTCTCATAATTGGATTAAATCCGTTTTCATAAATTGGTTTAATATTATCAATGTCCAACTCAGGGAATAGAAAAAGAAATTGTAATGCTAATAATACTAATAAAGTTGGTAAAATAACTTCTCCTGATCTTCCTAACGTTTCAATTCCTAAGTAAGCACCTGTTACAATTATGGTTAAAAAGAGAAGGTGGATCGCAAGGCTTGGTGTTTCAGGCATGATAATCGTCGTCATGAAATCGCCAAATTGCCTAATCATTAGCGAAGCGATTATGAGGAAAAAAAAGATTAGAAAAAGTGAAAAAATCTTTCCGACAATCTTCCCGAGAATAATTTCACTAAATTGGACAATCGTTTTATTAGGGAACTTACTAGCCAAGTAACAATAAAATAGGACTAAGCAAAGACCGAATCCTAATGAAATTGTACTTGAAATCCAGGCATCTTGTTTTGCTTGAGATACAATTAAGGAAGGGGCGTTAATAACGGTATTTCCAATTGTGAAAAAGAAAACAAGGATAAAAAATTGTAGAGTACTAATTTTTTCGTTTTCGAACATTATTACCACCCTTTTTACGAAAATAATGAGTAAAGGAAATTATTAAATGGTTTATAAACAAATGTGATAAAATCTAATGGTGTCGGTATTGAAACTTCTAATACATGTAATAGGGTGATCGCAACATTAAAAGCCATCAATAAACTGAAGACAAGTAAAGCTATCTTATCATTATTCCTTTTATATGAACGAAACCCAAAATAGAAGATAATGAAAAGGATCGGGAAATATAAAAGAATATCCATTGCTATCACACCTCTTAATTTTCAATAATACTTTGATTCATTGTTCCAGTTAAATCAATAGTTCCTTCTGCTGAATAGGATACTTTTACCGTTGGGAATAACTCTTCCCATTGATCTTTTAGCTTTTTCCACTGTTTAGGATATGATTTTCGAAATGTATTACCAAATCCCAAAATGTCACTTTTATATTTTTCTTGAGCTGCAACGACAGCGCTATTTAATATTTCTTTCTGGCGATCTTCTAAACTCTTCTCCAATTGTTCAATCGTTTTAGGATCTTGAAGGTCAATGTTGCACAAGACTTCAGCGACATTTACATTACTAGTGATCTTAAGTTCAAATTCAGGTTTACCATCTTTGTAGCTAGGAATAATCTCTGTTTCTGTCCCCATAATTTCAACAACTAGCTCACCAGCCGTTGGGCATTTAATTCTACCAACAGTACTTTGGACGTTATTCATAATGTAATTATACCCTTTACTTTCATCTTCGTTTAACCAACCGACTAGCTTATCTTCTTTAAAAACGCCAATTCCTTCATACTGTAGTAAACTATTTGGGTCTAGTGTTTCGACATTTTTTTTTGTTTTTCCTTCATTCTTGTTGCCTCTGAAAGTAATTCCGGTTAACACGCTTTCCATACCTTCAGTTGCAAAATTTCTAAGTAAATCATCTAAGTTAACAGCAACTGTAGGAGCCCAAGCAGATTGGGATAATTTTAAAGCAGAAAATTTTTCATTTGCAGGAATACGTTCAAACGGTGTCATTGTTTGCAGAACATCTTCAGCACTAGCACCGTCTCTTGCGACGACGATATAGAAATCAGATCTAAATTCATGATCTCTAAAGAGCATCTCAAGAAGGTCAAGAATTCCATCCCGAGCTAATGTCTCACCAATGACTGCAATCCGAAAATGCGGTAAATACACTTTTCTAGGAGATATCGTTGTAATTTTTCGAAACGCTTCAAAAACTGTTTCTGCTTCTTCTGAATAAACAGTCACAGGTGTAAAATAACTTGGTTCTTTTACTTCTTGTGGCAAAACAATTTGTACTGTTAGGCGAATATTTTTATCATCGACCTTATCTAGTCCTAGTGCCATGGCGATTCCTAAATCATTTAATTCTCGTTGATTCCAACATCCAGAAGACAAAATAGATAAAATAAGTAAAACTACACTCAATACTACTGGTTTTGTTTCATAGGCATATTTCCATCCTGTAATTAGGTTTTTGATTGATCTTGACCCATCATTTTTTGAGGCAAGCGAATAATTGTATCTCTCTGACTACGTAGTTTAAATGGACCAATGTTGTACATATAAGGGACAGTAAAAGATTTTAAATTAGCTAAATGGAGAATTAAAAACATAAGGCCAACGGCTATTCCGAAAAGGCCAAAAGACCCTGCTAAAAACATCATTGGAAATCTTAACAGCCGCATTGAAATACCAATACTATAGCCAGGCGCTACAAAGGAAGCGATAGCAGTAATCGCAACAACAATGATCATGGCGTTAGAAATAAATCCGGCTTCAACGGCAGCTTGGCCAATGACAAGACCACCGACAATTGACATCGTTTGACCAACCATTCTTGGCATCCGAAGCCCTGCTTCACGAAGAATTTCGAAAATGATTTCCATAAAAAGTGCCTCAAAAAAAGCTGGGAATGGAACTCCCTCCCGTTGTGCTGCTAGGCTTATTAATAAAACGGTTGGGATTGTTTCTTGGTGGAACGTTGTTAAAGCAATATAAAGAGATGGGGCTAGTAATGAAATCCCTAAACAAACTAATCTTAAAAAACGAATTAGCCCAAAATCTGATCGATTATAATAGTCTTCAGCAGCCTGAATAAAATGGTTAAAAAGGGCAGGAACTAGTAAGACAAAGGGGGTTCCATCAATTAAATGGCAATTCTCCCCTCTAATATTCCGGCAGCAATAACATCGGGACGTTCGGTATTGTAGACGGTTGGGAATGGCGAAAAGGTAGAGTCTTGGATAAATTCTTCAATGTATCCACTCTCTAAGATTCCGTTAGTGTCAATTTGATCTAGACGCTTCCGCACTTCATTTAAGATTTGCTCATCAACTGTTCCGTGGAGGAAGACCAACGATACGGAAGTCTTGGTGACGTGACCAATCTCTCTAGTTTCCAACCAGAGGTTTTGATCCTTTATTCGTCTGCGAATTAAGGCGATGTTAACGTTGATGTTCTCAACAAAACTATCTTTAGGCCCCCTAATAACCACTTGAGTCGTCGGTTCGGCTACCCCTCGTTCTTCCGATTTTCTCGTACTAGCTAGAAATGCTTCTTCTTGTCCATCGATGAAAATTGCTGTATCTCCTGACAGTAATGGGGGATACAAGGTTTGAAAATCATTAACATTACTTACTTCAGGATTCGCTAGTATTTTTTCTTTTAAGAATTCTAAATGAAAGTTTGTGTTATCGTGGCTTTCTAGTTTCAGCAGTGCTTCAATAATTGAATGTTCAATCATTTCTTTATCAGCTAGCCCATTAAAATAAACTAACCCAATGCTAATTTTTTCATTGACGTTTAAAAATCGAATAATAAGGTCAGTACTATTTCCTAGGTCACTTTTTATTTTGCTAATATTTTTTTGTGAACTTTTATCTAATGTAATTGTCATTTAATACACCGCTACTATTCACTAATTTTGTTAATGGTATCTTTTCCTCAAGATAGTAAACTATACCAATTCATTTCTGTGACAAAAGTTTTTTCAAATGATAAATGAAGACAGAGAAAAATATTCTAAATAAAGATCATATTTTTAGACTTCCTTAAAGAATATCTATAAAATGACTTATAAAGAAAGTGGTAGGGGTTGATCATATGGAGATGATTCAAGTTACTGACTTAAAGAAATACTATGGATCTCTAAAAGCAGTTGATGGCGTCAACTTGACTGTGTATGAAGGAGAGATCTTTGGTTTACTTGGACCTAATGGTGCAGGCAAGACAACAACGATGGAAATGATGGAAGGGCTTCGTGATGCGGATTCTGGAGAGGTTGTGATCAATGGTCTTTCTGTAAGACATGATCGAAAAAAAGTGACTGAACATATTGGTGTGCAGCTTCAATCGACATCAATGTTTGATCTATTACAAGTAGAAGAAATTTTACGAATGTATGCTAGCTTCTATAAAAGTAGTTTACCGGTCGCAACGATAATGCATCAAATGAATCTCCTAGAGAAGCGGAAAGATGCAATTAAAGGGCTATCAGGCGGACAAAAGCAACGTCTAGCGATTGGACTAGCATTAATTCATGACCCAGAAGTTATTTTCTTAGATGAACCAACAACTGGATTGGATCCCCAGGCAAGAAGATCGCTTTGGGATATCGTACTTAAGTTGAAGGAACAAGGCAAAACCATCATATTATCTACTCATTACATGGAAGAAGCATATGTCTTATGCGATCGGTTGGCGATTATGGATCAAGGAAAAATAATGGCTTTAGATACACCCGATAAATTAATTGCCGCCTTAGAAATGGAATCTGCCATACAATTTAAATGGGAAAAAGAACTAGAGCCACTAAAGTCGTTAGCATGTGTTACAAAAGTTTCAACTTTGAAAGACCAAGCGGTACTATACACGACCAATTTACAAGAAAGCTTAATATCTTTAATTAAATATACGGATAATGACCAAATACAACTTGAAGACCTACAAACTAGAAGAGCAACCTTAGAAGATGTGTTCTTGCAGTTAACGGGAAGGAGCTTAAGAGAAGAATGAAGGCATACTGGCAATTAACGTTAGCTCAATTGAAGCTTTTTGCTCGAAATAAAGCAGTCATTTTTTGGACTACATTTTTTCCGCTATTCTTAATGATTGTGTTAGGGCTTTTCCTAGGTGGGGGAACTGGGACGACAATTAGTGTCGCTTGGGTCGATCACGATAAAAGTAACTACTCTCTAATGATGATGGATACTTTCATAGAAGTTGAAGCTATTGACTTGCATGAAGCAGACGATGTTGAAGCTGCGAAACTAGAAGTTGAAGAAGGGAATATTTCGTTTGTTATTGAAATTGAGCAAGGCTTTGGACAGATCATTGAAGCTGGAGGAGGTGTACCGACATTTTCTGTTTTTTATGATGAAACCAATCAAGCAATTGCGCAGCTTGGTTTTGCAATTATTGACCAAGCAGTAGATCAATTAAATAAACAGCTAACAGATTTTCAAGAAATTGTATTTGTCGAGAAACAGGGGATAAAATCCTTAGATTTAACCTACTTAGACTTCTTAGTCCCGGGGATTGCAGCACTAATGATTTTATCTAGCAATCTAAATGGTGTAGCTGCTCAAATTTCCTCATGGCGTGAGAGAGGAGTCCTTCGTCGAATGAAGTTAACTGGGCTGCCAGCAAGTACATTTGTAGCAGCACAAATCACCGCTAGAGCTATCTTAAATATCACGCAATCAATTTTAGTGTTAAGTGTCGGGATCTTTTTGTTAGGTGCTCAGATGAATGGAAACTGGTTTTTATTACTTTTTTATCTGATTCTAGGAATTCTTGTATTTATGTCTTTGGGCTTCCTAGTTGCTAACTTGGCTAAGACACCAGAGCATGCTTCTCCAATTGCTGGATTTATCTCGTTTCCAATGTTCTTTTTAGGGGGGATTTTCTTCCCAATTACGAATATGCCTGAATTTTTACAGCCAATTATTACGCTGATTCCAATCTCACATCTAGCAGGAGTATTACGAGAAGTTATGAATGTTGGAGCGACGATGGTTGATTTGTTTCTACCAACAACCATTCTAGTAGCTTGGTTCTTAGTATGTTTTATTACTGCTTCAAGAACATTTAAATGGGAATAAGCTATTATTAACAGGACTGTAAAAGTTCTGTTCAGGATGTTGAAACTTTCGCAACAGCCGCTTTTATCCGTGAATTTATTTACGAGGTCAAAATGCAATATATAGTTATCGCATTTAATCAACGATATACACAAAGGAACGAGGTTTAACCGATTTAGGTTAAACCTCGTTTTATGAATAGATCTTATAGTCATGCTATTTAAACCCGAGAGGTTTGTTGCTTATATAAATTAGCCAAGACATGGGTTTTATAGGTTTCTAATTTTTTGCCATCAAGATAACGAATACCTTGCTTTTTTAATTCATGTACAAACCAGCCTTTGCTACCAAGGTGCATATGACCAACTCCTTATGATAAAATGACGTCTTTTTTCATCTTATCATTCAGAATTTTGTCCATGGAAGAGGTATTAAATAACTTTATATTATTTAATATCTTTAAATACTGGGTTAGTAATTAATCCAGCGCGACGCAATTTTAGAGTCACACCGACATTAATCTCGGCTCTCGCAAACTCCTTGTCCCAGTTGTCTTTTACTTTCTTAAAATTTTGATAATCTTGTCGCTCCATATGTTCCCCAAACCCAAAAATATCGAGTTGATATTCGTCTTGGAGAACTGATATCGTATTTTCAATTTCCTTTTCAAACGCTTCTCCAAACTTTTTCTCTAGTTTTAGGTAGGTGTTTATTTTTTGAACATCGGCGGGACATTGGATAAGTTCAATCCGTCCCTCGAGATCAACACTGATATCAATGTGAGGAGTATCGTCTTTATAATAGGCCTTAACCCGTGTTTTGGAATTAATGATTCTTGCAGTCATTACCTTTTCTTCACTACAAGGCACGGTGATCGATGTTCTCTTTAAATTGTCTTGAAGCAGCAAATAATTTCTGGCGTGGTTCAAATTTAATTTCCCTTGGTATTCTAACCCCTTAAAAATACCAAGACTATCTAAAGTGACCATGGTATGTGGGTCCACTTTTTCCATGTTTTCTATACTATTCCCTTTTTTAATCGGTCCGTCAACATGGATGATTGATAGAACAGGCTCCCTTCCAGGGGAAGCAAGAGCTCTAACAAAGTCCTTAAGTCTAATTTGTGGGGTTCCTCCCCACTCCTCGATCATTGTTTCAAGTTGATTATGAATTTTTAAAGAAGATACCCGCTGTATCGGGTATGTGACCTTTAAAACATCACCTGCTAGTACGTTATCAGCAATGATAAGATTAAAATCGTTTCTTATTTCCCGATCAGCTTCAAAGAAATCTATAAATTCAAGCAAACCTTCTTGTACGACTTCTTTACTTAAAATCACAACTCGCATATGGGAAAATATTAGCTTACGAGTAAAAGCAATATTCATTTTTTTACTAGTTCAGCCAAACTTTCACCCTCATAACTAAAAACAATCGATGCTGTCTGAGTGCCCATTCCTTCGGTTTCAAGGGCAGGTGGATTTAATACTTCTACAGTTAGTTTATATCTCGTATCCTTACCCTTGTCGATTGCCATTCCTGTTACTAAAGATAATTCATTCAGTTCATTTTGATCCCAGCAGCCAGTTAAGAAAAAAGCACTTAAGCAACAAAGCAGGCAGAAGACCATTCTATTCAACGATTGTCACCTCGCTCGTCGGGTGGGGTCGGTGACTTGGCATTAGGTTGCTTTATCGGAGACTCCGTTTTTAAGTACGAAGGTCTTTTTTTCAATGCCCAAGCTGGTAAACGAATAAAAATATCCCCTTGATCCTGCAAACTAAATGGTGCGACAGGTGCTAGATATGGAACGCTAAAAGAGCGTAGACTCGTTAAATGAGCAACTAGCACAATCATGCCTAAAAACACCCCATATAGTCCAAATAGTGCGCCAATAATGATGTAGAGAAAACGCAACAAACGAGTTGAAATCGCAAAGGAATAGATGGGGGACACAAAGCTTGCGATAGCCGTTAAGGCTACGATAATGACCATGATGTTGGATACAATTCCGGCTTCAACAGCTGCTTGTCCAATAACTAAACCACCTACAATCGAAATCGTACCACCTACGGCACGAGGCATCCGTATCCCCGCTTCTCGTAAGATTTCAAAGGTAATTTCCATGATTAGTGCCTCAATCACGGCTGGAAAAGGAATCCCTTCACGTTGCGAGATAATGCTAATCAATAGTTGAGTAGGTATCATTTCATGATGGTACGAAATGATTGATACATAAAACGCAGGCAATAAAAGCGCAAGTAAGAAAGAAAAATATCTAATCCACCGGATGAAAGTTCCCATTAAATATTTTTGGTAATAATCCTCGCTCATTGAAACGAAGTCAGTAAATACTGCTGGAGCTGTAAGTACAAAAGGAGTTCCGTCAACAAATAACGCAAACTTTCCCGAAAGTAAGTGGGCCGCGATTGTATCTGGTCTCTCTGTGTTATACATCAAAGGAAATGGAGTTAGAGTTTTGTCCTCTAAAAATTCCTCTAGAACGCCGGAATCTAAAAGCGCATTTGTATCCACATCAGCAAGCCTGGTTTGTATTTCATCTAAAATTTGTTTATTAATAATGCCATGTATGTAAGCGAGGTATACTTGAGTAGCAGTTTCCTTGCCGATGGTGTAAGAATCAAAACGTAACCCGGGATTTTTAATTTTTCTACGAATGAGACTGAGGTTGGTTTCGATATTTTCGTTGAAACCTTCTTTAGGTCCTCTAACGATTGTTTGGGTGCTAGGCTCTTCGATGGCGCGTTGTTCAATCTTTTGTACTTTTATAGATAAAGTTTGATCCATGCTATCAAGAAAAAGAATCGCGTGTCCATTTATTATATCTTCAATCACTTTTTGTTGAGATTGGCGGAAAGTATGCTGAGATCCCGAAAAAGTCTCAGTGGCAAAGTCTAACCATTTAGATTCTGAAGTAATTTTCTCTCTTCGAGAAGCTGACTCAGTGATTGGTAATAGTACCTTATTAGTAACGACTTGCCAATCAGTTAGGGTTGTTAAATAACAAAGCAAACCATCTCGCTGTCCAATTTGAATGTCTTCCAAAACTAAATCGGCTGTTTCCCCAAAAACTTCTTTCAATCTTATTTTATTCGTTTCTGAGTTTCCACTAAATGGTTTCGCATCTTTTATAGGATTAGGGTATACATCTTCAATGGAAGAGTTGTTTTTCACTGAAACTTCCTGAACAACTTTTTAAACACTTCTTGCACCTCCTTGTTGTACTCGTTTCTTTTTCCAGAAGATGATTATTGCAAGAATTCCTGGAATTCCTATTTGAAGTGGCATATGCATATATAAAGGCACAAACTGAATTCCTTCTTCGATATGTTCTGCATAGTTTGAGGCAATTAAGATTGAAAATATAGAAACAAGCAACCCTATAGGGAGTGAAAAATAGCGATAAGGAACTTTAAAAACATACTCAAGTCCTTTTAGTCCACCATAAAAAAATAAACTTACTTTCATAAATATTCCGAGCATCATCACGAAAATAATCACAGCATCAATTCTTTCGATAAATTGGGCAAACGAAATTTCTCTTGCCGCAGCTATTAGTGGAAAGGCTGATCTTCCAGATATATTGGTTCCCAATACGGATAATTTAAAAATTTTAATTACTGCTAGTAAGATACCGGTACTTAGGACAGCACCCATACTGACTTTGGAAACATGCTGGAATTTAGCAGTAATTGCCATAATCATCGTCAGTACAATTGCCTCTCCAAATGGAAACCCAATTAGTCCAGGGAAAATAACTTTAAAGACTGGGCCAAAACCTTCCCCTAAAATAGGTTCTAAATTGCTAAAGTTTAGTTCTCCTCCTGCAAGAAGAAAGATACTGGTTAATAATAAAAAACTAGAATATAGGGTGCAAAGGTTTCTGCTGTCCTAGCAATAACCTCAGGACCTAAATAAACAACATAAAGAACTACAAGCATAAATGATATGCCTAAAACCTCGATAGGAGTAGAAGGAAAAATATACGTAATTAACATTTCTAAGAAATCGCGTAACACACGAGATGCGATGTAAAAGAAATAAAAAATATAAATTAAAGATAAGAGTATAGCGAGTATTCTTCCAAATATTTGCCCCATAATTTCAAATAAATTCTTACCCACATCATATGACAGAATGAAGGCATAGGTATAAATGATAAATGCTCCTATCCAACTTGCTATGATGATTGCGATCCAAGCATCTTGCTTTGCGTCTTGAGCAACTCCAACAACTACTGCCGAACCAATTTGAAAAATAATAATTAAATAAACAATTGGTATAAGTTTATTTTTTCTATTAAATGATATTTCACTTTCTTGCCTCCTAATGAGAAGCTGCTATTGGGATTTTCTTAGTCGTAAATCAATAATAAGAGCAGATACCAAGGCGACTACGATAGCAAAAATAAGATATATTACACCGATACTTATATGAACATTAAACATGATTTGTAGCGCTTTAAGTAAAGAAACCTTATATAATAAACTGTCAATAATAATGATAGTAAGAAACATTGAGATTGCCGTAAACATCGTTGCTAATGTGACCACCATATCATATCCTCCATTAAGAACTGTCTCGATTAGAATATACTGAAATGGAAATTATATGTACTTTGAAATTGGCCATAGTATTAGCTATAGAAAACACATGGCTAGTAATCCCATTTTTTTCAAAAATATAAGCAGATTGTAAATTAATAGGTTTCTTTTTTTGAATAGTCATGTTATACTAAGGTTAATTATTTTTGATCGTTTACAATTGTTAGATGGATTTCTTATACAAGTTTTCCTCTCAAATGTTTAAAATGAACAAGGATAGTGAATAAAACCGTGTGAAAAGGAATTTCACACAAATCAGGAGGAAAACACATGTTACAAGGTACAGTTAAGTGGTTTAATGCAGAAAAAGGTTTCGGATTTATCGAGCGCGAAGACGGAGACGATGTATTCGTTCACTTCTCAGCTATTCAAGGTGAAGGCTTCAAGTCATTAGAAGAAGGCCAAAAAGTAACTTTTGAAATCGTTGAAGGTAACCGTGGTGCACAAGCTGCTAACGTTACTAAAGCTTAATTAAAATTATAAAAGACATTCCTTTCGGGGAATGTCTTTTTTTATTGAAAAATAAGAACTTCTTAGTTGGTGTCTAGCTTCAGATGTCAGCCCCAAAGAAAGTTCACTTTCAAACGATAAATAATGCAAATAAATTGTTGTTTCATTAGATAAAAAAAAGGGAACTTTCAAAGCAAAATTAAATATAAGATATCACCTCGAGGTCAATTAACTCTGCCTCTGTGGTCCAGTAGGTCCTCGAGGCAAAGCTACATGTAGTAACTCAAGAAGTAACACATGTATTGAACGAGGTCAGTAGCTTTGCTCTCTAATCAGTGGCATTGTGCAACAGCGATAGGAGCCACCAGATTTGATGATTTCATCAAAAGGTACCTCAATTACTTCAAATCCACGTTTTCGTAGTTCTTCGTTCACGTGTTTGTTGCTTGGTAAACTAAACAGCTTTTTATTACCAATGGAAAAAACATTGGTTCCTAATCTAAATTGCTCCTCATGGTTAACATCGATTAGGTCGTAACGTGACGCCAAGAAATCTACATCCTTCTTTTCAAGACCATCGCGATATATCAAAGCTTCAGTCGGTGAGATGATGTTAAAAACACAATCTAGATGTAAATATTTATTCTTAAAGGGGATCGTTATGATCTCGAAGGTAGAAAGTAAATGTCTTACATGTTCTATTGCAAATTCATTGGTTCGATCACTTATGCCTATGAAAATGGTCTTGTTATCAATAATAACATCACCACCTTCAATATTTTCACTTACGATGTTAAAATATGAAACATCTTCTCCCTTAAGCCAATCTTTTAGTATATCTTCCTCACCTTGGCGAACTTTATTTGCCATATCAGCAACAAAAGTGGTAAGTCCCAATGTAAATCCGATATCTCGGGTAAATACCTGTTCTGGAAATTTTTTAGCTGGTGGAAGTAGGATAACCTCAACGCCGTGTTCTTCTAATGTTTTTACGAATTCCTTATGCTGTTTCATTGCAACAGCGATATGGATGCCTTCATTAACAAAATGTTTTTGTGTATCATTTATGACATCACGAATTGTCATATGTTTAGGTTGACACAAGATTACTTTTTTTAGCTTTCCATATTCATTTATACAGTAGGATTGTTTCATAAGTTTTTCTAATGCAGTCATATGAGGGCTCCTCCTCTAGTCTTTTTTTCTAGGTTTACCAAAAAAAATAACAATACTCCAAAAAAGTATTGTTAGGGCAGAAGAGAAGTAGGTTAAACTCCTTGACGTTTCCGTTGATTATTAATTTTTTTTGTTTGCTGACTTTTCATCGTTTGTGTTGAATTGCTCCAGCTACCACTAGCTTTATTATTGCCTTGCTTTGATTGTTTATTGGCAAGTTGTTGTTTAATCGCTTCTTGTAGAGAAATTTTCTTCTTATCAGTTTGCTCAGACATAATTTTGCTCCTTTTTCATCCCTTGAATTATTTAATCTCTAGTGTATCACTTATTGTGGCTTGTTTGTAGTTATTTATTTATCATTTTTGGCCATTCATCCCCCACTTCAAGGAGTTTACGAGTAAGTGGGGGATGAATGGCTATTTTTTCATAAAAAACAGAACGTATGATCTTGTTTTGTGGTATAATATGGATAGAGAGTGAGGTGAAAAATATGGTTGTGAAGAAAGCCTATAAATTTCGTATCTACCCAACAAAGTCACAACTAGATCTCATCAATAAAACCATTGGATGTGCGCGTTTCGTGTTTAACTTCTTCCTTGCCAAGCAAAAACAGAAAGATGCCTATTGGTACATCGTGGAAGAAATGAAGCAATCCGGGCAGCTACCTACAAATGCTTGGAAAGGTGAATTCTTTAAAAAATACGACTCGGTAAAAATGGTTCGTTGGTTAAAGAAACAGTACCCATTTCTAAAAGAAGTTGATAGTATTTCTCTCCAAAAATCCGTAGAAAACTTAAATAATGCGTATACTCGCTACTACAAAAAACAAGCCAAAGCTCCTCGGTTTAAGTCAAAGAAGAACAAGGTTCAGTCGTACACCACAAAACAGACCAATGGGAACATCATGGTTTTGGATCGCTACATCAAGTTACCAAAACTCGGACTTGTTCGTTTTGCGAAAAGTCGTGAAGTGAACGGCCGAATTATAAATGCGACGATTCGGCGCAGTCCAAGCGGTAAATACTTCATTAGTATTTTAGTAGAAACAAAGGTCGAAAAACTGCCTGAAACCGATTCATCTGTCGGTGTCGATGTCGGTCTTAAAGCTTTTGCGACTCTTTCGGATGGTACTGTCTATCAGAATCCGAGATGGTTTCATTCTCTTGAGCAAAAGTTAGTAAAGGCTCAACAAATCCTTTCCAGACGAAACATCGGTTCATCCAACTGGTACAAACAACGAAAAAAGGTCGCTCTGATTCATGAAAAGATTACGAACGCTCGTACAGACTTCTTACACAAACTTTCAACCAATCTTGTCAAAAACCACGACATCATTGGGATGGAAGATCTTTCGGTTCAAAATATGGTAAAAAATAAGAACCTTGCCAAGGCCATTAGTGAAGCTTCATGGTATCAATTTCGTCAAATGCTTGAATACAAAGCAAGGTGGTATGGCAAACAAGTAGTAGTAGTCGCTAAAAACTTCCCAAGTAGTCAGCTGTGTTCGTGTTGTGGCTACAAGAATAAAGACGTGAAACATCTGGCGTTACGTGAATGGGAATGTCCATCATGTAAGAGCTATCACCAAAGAGATGTAAACGCAGGAATGAATCTTCGTAATGAAGCATTACGATTAACTGTCGGGACGACAGGGATCGCCTAATCAACTAGATACCAATAGGTATCTTTACTTAGGAAGCCCCCACTTCAAATTTTCGTTAGAAAATTAAGTGGGGGGTAGTTCACAAGTAGGAAATTAAGGACAAAGTCGAGGCAAAAAAATAATTATAAACTTTAATGATGAAAAATAATTAAATGCTCTGTCCTAAAAGATTGTTGCAATTAGCTTTTAGGTCCTAACCAAGCGAATGCTTGGTTCTTCACGCTTTGCGTTAAGCTTTTGAGAATAAATAAGCCATTGTGACAAATAAATTTGTTACAAAAAAGCTTATTTATTCTCAAAAAATGACCTAAAAGCAACGAAGTTTTCGAAAACAACTAAATCAAAAAACTTACAGAAACTACTAACATTTGTTCATTAAGTGCATTAGTAGTACCTAAAATGATACGATAAAAGAAAATGTTAAAGGAATGAAAAACTTGTCTTTAATTTGTAAGCAACCTTTTATCAAAGTACTCAGAGAGATTGTAGGGATTGAGCAAAAGTATATAGAAACAAAATACAATCTTTATTTATATGAAACAAAAATAGTCACACCAACTCAGACGTTTAGTTTAAATGAAGTGTTAGACGTATCATACCGTGATTCGACAAGCAAGTTTGGCACCCTTTATTTACACACGAACCAAGGGGTTTTCCCATTTATGTAGGTTCGAATCCTGTAACCTTTATTCGTTCAGTAAAAAAATTAAAACATGATCTAAATTAGTACCAGCCTATATGGTCAGGTTGTAAAATGTGGTCTATCTTGGTATTATTATTTTTGTTGTCACTGTACCTATGGTGAAAAACAACTAGTGTATATCAAGAAGGAGACGATAAAATGAAAGAACTTAAGACGTTTGGTTGGTATGCTTCAAAAGTTTCCTCGTCTTTACCAAAGGAATCTTTTCAACCAGTTCCAACTCGACTATTAGGTGGACTTGCTTACCTTGCAGTTGTCATTAGTAGTATTGTGATCTTAGCGGTGTTTCAACTATCACCGCTTATAGTTGTGGCTTTAACTGTAATTTTGGGCTTTAGTTATGCGGCTATGGGATTTTTAGGACATGAAATTTTACATGGGACGGTAGTAAGAACTCCGTGGTTACGAAACTTTCTTGGGGCAGTTTTCTTTTGGCCACTCTGTACGGGGCCGCGTCTTTGGCGTAAATGGCATAATATAGAGCACCATATTCATACTCAAGACGAAGCCAAGGATCCGGATGCCTGGCCAACTATCAATCAAGCAATGCAAAACTTAGTGGTTCGATGGGTATATAAGTTACCTTTATCAATAAGGGCGTTTTTTGGATTTCTCTTTTTATCCATTCAATTTTCTTTACATTCTTTGAGTATGTTTAAGCTTTATCTTAAAGAATTCACAGGAAAAAATCGGTCTGCTGTTATATTTCAGTTGCTATTACCATGGCTATCTTGGTTTGCTTTATTATTGATAATCGGTCTTCAACAATGGGTTTTTGCGTTTCTATTGCCACTATTAATTGCCAATTTAATTGTCATGAGCTATATCTCAACAAATCATCGTTTAAATCCACTTGTAGACGTTAACGATCCCTTAGCTAATTCTTTAACAGTAACGGTCCCAAAATGGTTAGATATTCTGCATTTTAATTTTTCTTATCATACGGAGCATCATTTGTTTCCAGCAATGAATCCAAAATTTTATCCACTTGTTAAAGAACAAATTTTAGCGAGATGGCCTGAACGTTATCATCAAATGTCATTGGCAAGAGCATTAATTACACTTTGGAAAACGCCACGAGTTTACCATGAGAAAAGGAATTTAATTGATCCACATGGCAATACCCTTTATGAAACGTTAGGAAATGGATTAAATCCTAAGGATATACAGTCCAGGAAACTATAATTTAAAACTAAAACCCCCATAAATCAGTATTAAAACTGAATTTATGGGGGTTTTAAATTGGTGGGACTATTTTGACTCATTGTGCCAAATTAAGGCTACAGTACCTTCACCAGCATGTACCGCGATTGTAGAACTGATCTCCCCGATAACAACTCTTATTGTTGGAAACTGGGCTTCTATTTTCTTTTGAACTTCTAAAGCCTTATCTAGGACATTTCCATGCATAATTTGGACTTCAGGAATATGATGTTTTTCATAGGAGGCAGCTAATAGCTCAACTAAACGGTTAACGGCTTTTTTCTCAGAACGAACCTTTTGAAATAAGTCAAACTCACCTGAAGTTTTAATTGTAATAATGGGCTTAATCTGCAGCAAATTACCTAACAAAAACTGAGTTTTAGACATTCTTCCGCCTTTATGGAATTGATCTAAACTGCCAAGTAAAATATATTTTTCAGAGTTCAATGCCTCTTCACGTAATTTATTAGCAATCTCTTTGTGATTATCAAGACTTTTTGCTAACTCCATACCCTTATAAATTAACGTCGTAATCGTATATGACATTGACTGTGAATCAACAATCTCTCCGTCAAGCTCAGCCATTTCCATACCTGCTCTAGAACTTTCTACTGTTCCACTTAATTTCCCAGAGACATGTACTGCAATAACATGATCATATTCAGCTTTAAGCTTTTCATAGAGCTCGGCAAATCTTCCAACTGAAGGTTGAGATGTTTTTGGAACTTCCTTGGCACTATTAATCCTTGAATAAAGTTCTTTTGTTGTTAAATCAACGCCATCTTCAAACGTACGGTCAGGAAAAATAATTGCGAGTGGCATAACGTAAACGTCTGGATTTTCCTGTAATTCTTTCGTAATATATGCGGTGCTATCGGTAACCCAAGCTATTTTTTTACTCATCGCTCATACCCTTTTTTCTTTAGATTTTTGCAACACAGAATACAAATATACACTGGTTAAATTTGTTATTACTTGGTAATGTAACCAAGTAGTAAACTTATGAGATACTCCTTTATTGTACCGAACAGGATAGCGTTTGCATACATGATAGATGTCATATATTGTTCAAATTTGTAGCTAGGAAAATGAACATTTATGTAGAATTTGAGTAAGAAGGAAAGATAGATGTTTCGATTTTTTTAATTAAGGTTATCTTAATAAATAGGGATAGATGCATTTTATTCTAATTATCACATGAGAATATTTATCATTTGATAATCATTAAAATGTTTGTTATCATGAACATATCATAGATGTTAAGGAGTGTTTTACATGGAAAATACAAAATTAGTGAGCTCACTGAATACGCAATTAGCAAATTGGAACGTTTTATTTACGAAGTTACACAACTACCATTGGTACGTTACAGGACCAGAGTTTTTTACGTTACACACGAAGTTTGAGGAATATTACACTGAGGCTGCAACATATATTGACACAATTGCAGAACGTATTCTAACAATTGAAGGGAAGCCACTTGCTACTTTAAAAGAGTATTTAGCAGCTTCGTCAATTGAAGAAGCATCAAGTAAAGAAGATGCAAAAGAAATGGTAGCAATTTTAGCTGCAGATTTTACAAAGATTATCGCTGAGTCTAATGAGACGATTGCTCTTGCTGAAGAAGCTGGAGACGAGTCTACAGCTGATATGTTTATCGGCATTAAGACGTCGTTAGAGCAACATGTTTGGATGTTAAAAGCATATCTAGGGTAATAAATTATGTGTAAAGCTGGTACTCTTTTGAGTTCCAGCTTTTTCTATGTTTTTCACTGTTAATATATTACAATGTAGAAAAGAGGTAATGGAAAGCGGGAGACGAGATGAAAAAGTGGGTTGTTTTTATCATTAGTAGTATTACTGTACTGATATTGCTATTATGGTGGCACAATGAAGCACCAGTGAGCGGCGGGATTTATCCTGAAAAACATACTGGATTAGAAATGGTTGTTGTAGACGATGGAGATATCATGGTTCCGATTACTTTACCGGTGAGATGGATCAAGTCATATCCATGGGAAAAGGTTCCGACTATTTACGAAGTTCAGTTAATTGATGAAGGTAATGATATTTTTGCATCCCTTACTGGGGAATATAAGCTACAAATTCCTTATCCAGAGGAGAGTAAGTGGTATGATCGAAATATTCTTGGTGAGATTGAGCTTCATTTAAACGGGGCAATGGTAGCAGAGGAATGGGGTATAACTACTAATGCTATTGAGAGTACATTGGAGAGAGAGTTTTTACTAAATCGGATTACGTTGAATTCAAAAAATAAACGTTTGGATTTTCTAATTGAAAATAACTATCGCTATGAATTAATCACTCAGGATACTGAAGTGGAATCACAGTGGCAAATGGAAGGACTTCAGTATTTATTCGTAGAGGATGATTATTACGTTGCCACAGGGTTTATCGTTAGACTTTCAGGAAGTAAAGGCCACCAATTAGAAAAGATCGGATTTTGGTTACCTGGAATGTCTAATGAATATTATGACGGGAGTGTACTTTATAGTTATAATCCTAATACTGATCAATACAATAATTCAACTTCTGAGTTTAAGGGAGAAGTTTTAAAATTACCTCATAAAATTGATGCAAACTCATTACTTATCTACTTTCCGTTTACTAAAGAAATTATGACTGCTTCAGGTGATAGTTTAGTAAGACTAAAGCCATATTTTCAGTTTACAGATGTTCATGGGGCAAGTTATTATGCTGGCGGTGTGCAAGGTTCAGGAGGACCATTAAATCGAAGCGTACCATGGAATGAACATATGTATCTACCAAACCGTGATTGAAAAACAGGGTGTCCCAAGTGAGAATGGGGCACCCTGTTATTTTATGATGTTATATCGACCGACTTGGATTTTTCGGAAGACTTCTTTAATGATAGTCTCTTGTGTTTTCGATTGGATGATTTTGCATGTACTAATTTTTCGGTAAGTCTCTGAATCAATTCTTCCTTCTTTAAGAAGTTTATCGAGAAGAGGACTACGGTAATTATCAATTGTTAAATAAGCCAACGTCACTTTATCTTTATCAACTATTAAATTTACACTGATCCCCTTTAAGTTCGGAAACATATAAGAGGTATGATCATAATTTATTTCGATTTGTTCGATATTTACATTTTTAAATAATGGTGAATTACTAGGTAACTTAACGAGATAGACCATATGTTCAAAAGAAAAACTCATTTTTTCAATAGAAAACCCAAATTTTTTCTCGAAATGCTTTGCTGTATGTTTCATCGCTACGTAGTAAAAGTGTCGGTTTGATATGACAATTGTAGCTAAAAACAAGACAATGCTAGAAATAAATACTAATTCAATCATAGTTTAGCCCTCTCCTTATACAGCGTGACATTATTCTTACCAGCTTCTTTCGCTACATAAAGAGCTTTATCCGCAGCTTCTATTAAATCGCCAATCGTTTCAAAGCTAGTTGTTTCAGTAGAAGCAACACCAACACTGACTGTTAATGTTCCTTTTGGCTGTTTTTCTTCATTAGGGAAAACAGCTTGCTCGATGTTTTCTCGAACTCTTTCACCTACAATAACAGCTTTTTTCTCACCTGTATTAGGTAATAGGATTATAAATTCTTCTCCGCCAAAGCGAAACGCTAAATCATCGCCTCTAACAGAAGATTCTAATATTGAGGAAAGTTGAATTAAAACCTCATTTCCTAATAAATGTCCATTTGTGTCATTAAAATGCTTAAACGAATCGATATCTAAAATGATGATTGAAAGTGGTTCCTGTTTTGTTTTTGCAGTTGTGAAATGGTTATTTGAGTAAGTTTCAAATGACCGTTGATTAAATAATCCTGTCAGCCCATCGCGTAAAGCCATATTTTCAATTTGTTGGTAAAGATTCGCATGTTCTATGGCAATAGCAGCTTGGTTAGCTAAAGGAATGACACTATCAATATCGTCTTCCGTAATTGGTTGGTTATTAACAATATTGTCGATGATTAAAACACCAATTTGATTTCCTTGATTAAGTAGTGGAATAGCAGCAAACGCTTGCATTTGAAAATGCTCTAGGAATAGCTTTTGCGAGTGATCATTTACGTCGATGGTTTTAACATTGTAGGGAACACCTTTACGTAACGCTTTTTCTAGAACGTTAGGATCATTTAAGTCTATCGAAATCGACTTAATTAAAGCATTTAGTTGTGGGTCAATCGCATCTTTATCGTAATTTTCTTTAATTAGGTCAAGTAGTTTTAAGTTACTTTCTGCAAGCCGCACCCAAGTAACAAAACCTTCATTTGCGTTCATAGGTCCAATCCCCATAATTCCATTTAACTGATTTTTTTCAGGAGATTTTAGAAAGATCATTGCTCGATTAAATCCAAGACCATGCCCCGCGGTTACAGAAATCAAGATAATTTGCAAGAGCTTATCAAGCTTGAGTGTTTGCTGCATCACTAAGCTAATTTCTCGAAATACATCTAGTTGTTTTGACTGCTTCATTAAGGTTGCCAACCAGCGCTGTTGCTCTCTTGCCTTTTTTAAGTGAAATTCCGCAACTACACCAATAAAAAGTGCAAAAATGAGATAGCTAATTAGCAATACTGGCTCAAAGCCAATATGGAGTACAACGATCACCCAACTAACGCAAGCGGTGATCATCGCACCTTTAAGGTGAAAAGAATAGGCAGCTATTAAGATAACAAAGAAGACCGTCCAACTTACACTAGTAAAAGTAAACATCATGCTATAAATAATGACAAGTGCCAATGTTAAGGCTATGAGGATTAGTTTATTAACCTTTTCACTAAAGAGAAATCGAATAGAGTTAGCAATAATTCCAAATGAGATTGAAATCAAGAGAAGTGCAAGATATGGAGCCATCGTATCACCTACCATCTTCTTGTAATAGACTTAAGTAGTAGAACTATAAACCTATTTTAACCTATAAGTTTATAATAGGATAGCGTTATGGTAGCAAATAAGTTGGGGGAATTAGTAAAAAAAAGGACAACCCATTAGAGGGTCATCCATTAATAATCTCACCACCATTAATATGAATCATTTGTCCAGAAACGTACGAAGAATCACTTGAAGCGAGATAGACATAAGCAGGTGCTAATTCGAACGGTTGACCAGCTCGTTTCATTGGTGTGTTACTGCCGAAACTAGCAACCTGACTTGCAGGGAATGATGCAGGTATGAGAGGGGTCCAGATTGGCCCAGGTGCTACTCCATTCACGCGAATTCCTTGTCCAACTAATTGCATTGATAAAGATCTTGTAAAGGTGACCATCGCTCCTTTTGTAGCGGAATAGTCAACCAATTGTTCATGACCATGGTAGGCAGTAATTGAGGCTGTATTAATAATTGAGCTCCCTTGTTTAAGGTGTGGCAATGCTGCTTTAACAAAATGGAAGCAAGAAAAGATATTGATCTGAAAGGTACGTTCTAATTGTTCAGTCGTAATGTTTTTAAGATTGTTTTGAACAACTTGGTATGCTGCGTTATTAACAAGAATATCTAACTGCCCAAAATGATTTATCGTATCTTCAATCATCTTTATACATGTTGACTCTTGTGCAATATCTCCACGAAAAAGTACACATTGAACCCCTTTAGCTTCAACTAATTGCTTCGTTTCTTCAGCATCCTCAGTCTCGTCATAATAGGCAATGGCAACATTTGCTCCTTCTTTGGCAAAGGCAATAGCCACAGCCCGTCCAATTCCACTATCTCCACCAGTAATAAAAGCTACCTTTCCTTTTAATTTGCCATTTCCTTTGTAGTCTGGGTCATCGAAAATTGGACGTGGATTCATCTGCGCTTCAATCCCGGGTTGTTTTGGTTGGTGCTGGGGAGGAAAGGCAGAAGGTAAACTTTTGTTCATATGTAAAAACCTCCTTACAATTTTGGCTAACATCAGTAAAATGTGCCTAATAAAGGAAGTTTATACTAAGGTTTGTGTGAATGACTCAATCTAAGTTCTGAAGCAGAGATGTTTTAAGATCCGATTTATTTTAGTTATGAATCACCGGTATTTCAAGGACTAGTGAATTACTTTTTTTGTAAAATATCCTTCACTCGGCATAATTTTTAATCACTTCAGCCCAAATGTAAATTGTACACGTTTCACAGAAATGCAAGATATTTTATTTATTGGAAATAACTAAAATGTAAATATACAAGGGAGTAAACATATGCATATTTTAATCGGATTAATGACAGTGCTAGCTGTTTGGATTCGTCGTGATTATCGCAATTGGAAAGAGTATCATACTACCATGCTTTATATTGCAATTGGAAACCTTATGTATAATTTTTTATGTGCAAACTATTTACTATGGAAATTTAACCCGGACATTTTATCTAACCATACTTTAACAGAAGTTGTTTATACTCTTATTGTTTTTCCAGGAACAGTATTAATGTTTTTAGCGAAGTATCCCAGTACACCAAAACGGATCTTTTTACATTATGTGACTTGGATAAGCGTTTACGTTGGATTTGAAGTTGTGTTTTTAGTTCTTGATAAAATATATTACCAGCATGGTTGGCATTTAGGTTGGTCAGCCCTTTTTGATTGTATTATGTTCCCAATGTTAAGATTATTTTATAAAAAGCCATTAGTGGCGTACGTATTGTCAATCCCTATAGCAGTATTTTTTATTTATTACTTTGACGTACCGGTGCATATCCCGATGGAAGAGAGATTAAATTATATTGCTAATAAATGACTTTCACTCCCCAATTAAGGTAAATTAATGATGGTAAGTTTAAAATATAGAAAAGTGGAGGGGAATGTAATGCCTAAGGCAGATAAGGGACTAAAACCTGGAGCGAAAATTCCGACGTTTACACTTGAGGGTGTTGATGGGAAAACATATAATTCCAAGCACTTGGAAGGGGAACCGTTTTTACTGTATTTTTTAAGGGGGACGTTTTGACCCAATTGTCGCAAGCAGTTAGTTCAACTGCGTGAAAATGTAGCTAAATATAAGGAGTTAGGGGTAAATATATTTGTAATTGCTGGTCAAAATAAAAGTTCTGCAGCAAAGTGGTTAGAGAAAAATCCAATGCCTTTTCCTTTTTTAATTGATGCTGATCGGTCTGTGATTAAACAATTTGATGTGTACAATCCAATTAGTTTTGATGCTTTCCGCCTCGCCCATCCAAGTTTATTTTTAGTTGATAGCGATGGGAAGATCGTGTATAGCTACGTTAGCTCCAACCAATTTGATCGACCAACAGAAAATGCGACATATGAAAAGGTTCATGATTTGTTAGCAAAATCTATAGATGCCTAATACTAATACCTACAAACACGAGTATCTCTTAGGAAGATGCTCGTGTTTTTCTATCGTGAAATTATATTTTTGAGTTTTGTTACAGGTGAATGTTATTTTCCTTCATATATAAATGTGAAGTACTTATGAAGAAACATTCACAAATTAGCCAAAAATTTGACCCCTATTTCGCCTTAATCACTATTACAATTGTATTAAAGTGATAAATATCACACTTAGGGTATAAGTGAATATTATTTTTGAATAGAAATATGATCAGAAGTGAGCATGGGTACTGGATGTTAATGTTTGTGTAATACTGAACAAGTTAGTTGATTTAGTGTTAAATGTTCATTACTGAACAAAGTGTTGAGTAAGTAGAAAAGAATAGGTAGGTGGAGGGGAATAGGTATGTTTGAAATGCTCGATGTTTTAATGTTATCAAGGTTACAGTTTATGTTTACAGTGATCGTTCACTATTTTTTCGTCCCTTTAACGATAGGCTTGGCAGTCTTCATTGCTTTCATGGAGTTCCGGTATTGGAGAACAGGTAATCCCCTATACGATAAAATGGCCCGTTTCTGGACGAAGCTGTTTCTCGTCAATTTTGGTGTAGGGCTTGCTACAGGGATTACGATGGAATTTCAATTTGGAATGAATTGGGCAGGTTACTCCCGATTTGTAGGTGATATCTTTGGTGCGCCACTTGCTGCTGAGGGGGTATTTGCCTTCTTCCTAGAGTCGACGTTTATTGGTTTACTAGTTTTTGGCCGTGATAAGATTTCTAAGGGGATGCGTTTTTTTGCGGCACTAATGATTTCGCTCGGAACAACGATGTCATCATTTTGGATTATTGCCGCCAATTCATGGCAGCACACACCGGCAGGATTTATTATTAACGAGGAAATGAACCGTGCAGAAATGGTCAACTTTGCTGAAGCTATTTTTAATCCGTCAACAATGGTGAGATTTTTCCACGTTCTCCAAGGTGCTTACATTTTATCTGCCTTTTTTGTAATCGCGATTAGCGCTTACTATTTGTTAAGAAAGAAGAATATTCCTCTTGCAAAAAAATCAATGAAATATGCGGTGATTTTTGGATTAGTCTTTTCTGTGACTCAGGCTTTTTCAGGACATTCTCACTCAGTATTAGTAGCTGAGACACAGCCAGCAAAGCTTGCAGCTTATGAAGCCCATTGGGAAACAGAGAGTAATGCACACTTATTACTGTTTGCCATTCCAGACTATGAAAACGAAACGAATAAATTTGAAATAGGCATCCCAGGACTACTAAGCTATCTGACTCACGGAGACCGAAATGAGCCAGTATTAGGTTTAAAAGAGTTTCCCGCAGATGAACGTCCATCAATTTTAGGTAACTTTATAGCATTTCGAGTCATGATTGGTTTAGGAATGATCTTTATTTTCTGGACGATCTATCTAGCTTTCCAAATGCGAAGAGGAACACTTTATGATAATCACTTCGCCCTAAAAACATCATTGCTACTATTGCCAACACCATATCTTGCTAACACAGCAGGCTGGATTGTAGCTGAATGGGGCAGGCAGCCTTGGATTGTTTATGGTGTTTTAAGAACAGCTGATGGTGTTTCCCAATTAAGTACCATGGAGTTAGTATTGTCACTAGGTTTTTTCATTGGGATATACACGTTCCTTTTATACCTGATGATTTATCTGATGGTAAAAGAAGTGAAGAAATTTGATATGGAAAAAGCATTTAGTACTGATAAGGGTCACGAATCAGGAAGGGAGGAAACTGCATAATGGATCTCAATATTATTTGGTTTATCCTGTTAGGTGTTTTAATAATTGGTTATGCCGTTTTAGATGGTTTTGACTTAGGGATAGGGACGCTATTTTTTACGCTTGGAAAAACAAAAGAAGAGAAAAAGACGCTTATAAATTCCATCGGTCCTGTTTGGGACGGGAACGAAGTTTGGTTATTAACTGCAGGTGGTGCTCTTTTCGCAGCCTTTCCTTTCGTTTATGCTACAGTCTTTAGTGGCTTTTACTTAGCGATGTTACTCGTATTGTTTGGGTTGATTTTCAGAGCTATTGCAGTTGAATATTATTTTAAAACTGAAGATGATCCGCATCTGCAAAACTGATGGGCAGGCTATTTTTCATTGGCAGTCTTCTCCCAGGGTTCCTTTTTGGGGTAGCTATGGGAAACATTGTTGTAGGTATTCCAATGGACTCTATGCAAAACTATTCAGGTACTTTCTTTAATCTATTAAATCCATATTCGCTACTTTTAGGAATTGTAGGTTTAGTTGGCTTTTTACTCCAAGGGACAACGTACACAATTATTAAAACGGAAGGTGCTATCCAACAAAGAGCGATTCGGTTAACGAAACTATTTAGCGTCTTAATAATTGTAGCTTGGGTGTTAGGTACATTAACAGCGCAAATTTATGCGCCACATATGTATACGAATTACTTTAACTATCCTATCTTGTTTATTATTCCATTAACAACAGTGGCCGGTCTACTAGCCATTCCAATGCTTCTTTCGATTGGTCATTATGGAAAGTTATTTATCGCAAGTTCTGTAGTTATTGCAACGAAAATTGCTACGCTTGCTGCTGGGATGTTCCCTAACCTAGTATTTTCTACAAACTCAGCGACTAGTTTGACAATTTATAATGCATCATCAACAGATTTAACATTGCGAGTGATGCTGATCGTTGCGCTTATTGGTATGCCTTTAGTCATTACGTATACAATTTACGTCTATTATGTATTTCGTGGTAAGGCAACTTCAGAGCGCCATGGCTATTAGAAAATGATGAATAAGAGATTGAATGAATTGGCAAAAATCAAAGGGAAGATTTTCGCCTTCTTCACTTCATTTGCAATCATTTCTGGTGTACTAGCAATTACTCAAGCCTATCTTATTGCTAGTATTGTAGATGCAGTATTTTTGAAAGGTAAGGGGCTAACAGATGTATGGCCCCTATTTTTATTTCTTCTAGTAGTTTTTAGTAGTAGGGCTGCTGTATCCTTTATTAATACGAGTTATGGAGTAAAACTAGCAAGCTTTGTAAAAATCAATTTGAGAACTAAATTAGTCGATAAGCTATCCAAGTCGAATACTGGTGAGCTCTATGAGGAGAAAACAGGAAAACATGTGAGTGTTCTTACAGATGTAGTAGATCAACTTGATGCTTATTACACAAGCTTTTTACCACAGTTAATGCAAGCTGGGGTTATTCCATTAATGATTGTCATTGTCGTTTTCACACAGAACATCTACTCCGGTTTGATTATGCTTGTGACAGCGCCGTTAATTCCCGTTTTTATGATCATTATTGGAAGCATGACGGAAAAGAAATCACAAGAACAGATGGATAGTATGATCAAGTTTTCGGGGCATTTTCTAGATGTTCTTCAAGGGCTAACCACCCTGAAAATATTTGGACGAAGCAAAACGCAACGTTCGGAAATTGTCAGGATGAGCGATCAATTTCGTGATACGACAATGGCTGTCTTGAAAATTGCTTTCCTTTCAGCGTTAATGCTTGAAATTTTAGCAACGCTTGCGACTGCGATGATTGCAGTTGAAGTTGGTTTGCGACTTGTTTATGCACACCTAACGTTTCACACTGCATTTTTTGTTCTGCTGTTAGCTCCGGAACTCTATTTGCCTTTGAAAAACCTAGGAGCTAGTTTCCATTCTGGTAAAAATAGTATTGCCGCAGCAGAAACAATTTGGGAAGTCTTAGACAAGAAAGAAACTAACCAGATTTGGGGAGATAAAAAGCTTACAAGTGATGGGAAATTAACTATTAAACTTAAGAACATTTCGTTTCAATATAAAGAGCATAATCCAATTTTGGAAAATATAGATGTAACGATTGCCACAGGGGAAAGAGTGGCGTTTGTCGGAAGGAGTGGCTCTGGAAAAACGACTCTCTTAAAAGTAATCTTAGGAATGCTTTCCCCTACTACAGGACAGGTGGTTGTTAACGGAACCCCGTTAACTGAACTACAAGAAGAGCAATGGCTAAATCAAATTGCCTACGTATCTCAAGAGCCTTACTTATTTTCAGGCACGATTGCGGAGAATATCCTAATGGGAAACCAAGGAGCGAGTAAGGTAGAGGTAATCAGAGCAGCTAAGGAAGCGGGAGTAGACCGCTTTGTAAATGACTTACCTAAAGGGTATGAAACTTGTGTAGGGGAAGCAGGACTAGGTCTTTCCGGTGGTGAAAAGCAAAGAGTAGCATTAGCGAGGGCCTTTTTAAAAAGAGCTTCGCTTGTCTTACTTGACGAGCCAACAGCAGGATTAGATCTTGAAACGGAACAAGTATTAAAAAAGGCGATTGAAAAGCTATCAAAAAATGCCACTGTTATCACAGTTGCTCACCGTTTCCAAACGATTGCTGCTGCCGATAAGATTGTGCTTTTTTCAGAAGGAAAAGTGGCTGGAATAGGAACTCATGAACAGCTAAAAAATGAAAATGAGCTTTATCAAAGGCTTTTTACACAAGATAAGAATTTATAAAAATCTTAAGGGTGTCTAGCGCAAGCCACCCACGAGGTTAAATAACCTTGTTCACTCCGAGGCAAAGCTGCATGCATGAAATCTAGAAGTAACATATGATGTGAACGAGGTCAGTAGCTTTTGTCGGGGCTAAACGGGGAAAAAGCACTGCACTTTTTCCTAGGGCGTTTGCGCTTTTCTGATAATTAATAAACGAAAAACTGTCGTTTGTAGAGATCGAGGTGAGGATAAAGTGAAAGAACTTTTTACACTAACTAAAATAATGATGTCTGAAAAGAAAGCAATCTTTCTGGCTATTCTCCTAGGCTTTATCGCGTCTATTTCTTCTGTAGGCTTAATAGGAACTGGGGGCTATTTAATTTCTCAATCAGCACTTCATCCTCCATTATATACTCTTACTTTAACAATCCTATTTGTTCGCTTTTTTGGACTATCGCGAGCAGCTAGTCGTTACGCTGAACGTTACTTTTCCCATAAAGCGACATTTACGATCTTAGGTAAGCTACGAGTCTATTTTTACGATAAAATTGAGCCCTTAGCTCCGGCGTTATTCGCTACGTACCGAAGCGGGGATTTGCTCTCGAGAGTCGTTGCTGATGTAGATCGACTTCAATATTTTTTCTTGCGAGTTTTCTATCCACCGCTTGTCATGATTGTCGTCTTTATTACTACAGGGGTAGTCATCTACACATTTTCAATAGCAATGGCACTCGTTTTACTTGGGGGTGTATTGATCGTTGGTATTGCAATTCCATTGTTCTTTACATTTTTTACTCAGAATATTGGCTTACAACTAAGAGAAAAGCGCTCACAGTTGTCAGTAACCATCACTGATTTTTTATATGGCTTTAATGATTTAAGAACTAATCAGCGGCTAAAAGATAAGCTGACGGATATCAATCAGATCTCAAGAGACTTAGTCGCCGAACAAGAAAAAGATGGAATGCTCTCAAGTAAAGGGGAGAGCATTAGTGGATTGATGACATTTCTAACAGCATGGATGATGCTAATAGTCGGTGTAACCTTGGTTGATGCAGGTCAGCTTAATGGTGTTTTCTTAGCGATGTTAGTTTTGATTACGTTAACTGTTTTCGAAACGGCTACACCAATGGCAATTATCCCAGGACATATTGAGGAAAGTAGAGTAGCCTCGGAGCGTCTGTTCAAATTAACAAATAATCAAAACGAACAAAAGGGTAGATCCACGGAAAAAATTGACGTCCCTACAGCTCCAGTTAAAATTACTGTTGATCGCGTATCATTTGCTTATCCTAGTGAAGAACGTTTTGCATTAAAAAACATTCAACTACTAATTGAGGAAAAAAAGAAAGTGGCCATTGTGGGGGCGAGTGGCTCTGGGAAAAGTAGTTTTTTACAGTTATTATTAAAATTTTATGATAATTACCGTGGTGATATTTGGTTAGGGGATTGGAATCTTAAGGACCTTAGTGAGGAAGATGCGAGGTGCTTTTTCGGAGTTGTCGCTCAAGAAAACCACTTTTTTAATCAGACAATTCGGGCGAATTTATTGTTAGCAAAGCCTGAAGCGACAGATGAAGAACTTGAAGAGATTTTGAAATCTGTGGCCCTCCCTCACATCAAACTTAATGATGTCTTGAGTGAAAAAGGAACATCACTTTCAGGTGGAGAACGCCAACGGCTAGCCATTGCCAGAATGGTGTTAAAAGACTCACCGATTTGGTTATTAGATGAGCCGACAACTGGATTGGATGCCTTAACCGAGCAAGAAGTTTTATCGGTATTATGGCCAAAAGTTGAAGGGAAGACTGTGGTATACATTACCCATAAATTAGTAGGACTAGAAAAAATGGATGAAATTATCGTCTTTGATAAAGGTACCATTATTGAACAAGGATCATACGAAGCACTATTGAAGAACAAGGGATATTTTTATGATTTGAAGCAGTTAGAAGTTGAAAAGATTAGCTGATAAGACTGTCTAGTGACAGTCTTATTTTTAGTATGGAAAATTTTATAAAAAAATAGTTGCAATTCACAAATATATATCATATACTTTGATTAAGAGATAATTGCAGATTACAAGTATTTAAAAGGAGGCGGTATAGTTGGAAAATATTCGTGAACTGTTTCAAATCTTAACCAGAAGATTCGGCTTTCTTAATAAGAACTGTTGTTCCATCGGCGAATTTGAAATTTCGATGATTCATAGTCATATATTATTTGAAGTCGAGCGGAGAAACAAACCTTCAATGCAGGAAGTAGCCGAAGCATTAGGAACGGATATTACCACGTTTTCCCGTCAAATTCAGACGTTAGTAAAAATGGAGTTAGTCGAGAAAACACCTCATGAAGAAGATCGACGTGTACAACTATTATCATTAACGACACAAGGGAAGTTTGTAACAGGGGCCATCGATCAACAAATGAAAGATTACTTAGAGGAAATATTTTCACACTTAGGTGCAGACGAAAGAGAAATGGTCATTCAATCAATCAAGTTATTGAATGAAGCAATGGCAAAATCATCAAGGTGTTGTCAGCCAAATATGTTTTAGCTGGAGGGTATTCCAGCTTTTCATTTAGAGTGATAGTTGCAATTTGCAAATAAAATTCAGGAGGAATTTATCATGGACCACTTTACAAGTTTTTTACTGTTAGCATTAGAACTTACCTTATTATTTATAGGAATCTCATTTTTAATTAATCTACTAAAAGGGTTTATCCCGTTTGAAAAACTAGAAAAGTATCTAAGTGGGAAAAATCCAATTATCGGTGTTGGAGCTGCAATACTGCTGGCATTTGTGACACCCTTTTGTTCTTGTTCAACGATCCCAGTAATCGTTAATTTGTTACAGCAAAAAGTTCGTTTTGGTATTGTTATGGTTTTCTTATTTGCATCACCAGTTCTTGATCCAACCATTATTACATTAATGGCTGTTCTGTTAGGGCCAAAGGTTGCCTTGTTTTATACATTAATAACGGCCATATTAGCAGCAGTCATCGGTATTGCTCTAGAAAAACTAGGTTTTGAGAAATATGTAAAAAACGTTGTAATGAGTGGGTATGAAAAAACAGAGAAGAGATTTAGTTTAAAGGATAGTTTGCGAGAAACCCTCGCTCTAATGAAGTCTGTTTATCCCTATATTATCATTGGTGCTGCGATCGGCTCGATCATTAAAGGGCTAGTTCCCACAGAGTTTATCGCGACTTATTTTGGCGGAGAAGCTTGGTGGCTCGTGCCAATTGCAGCTGTCGTTGGTATTCCCTTGTATATTCGCCTCTCTACAATGATACCGATCTCGCAAATTTTAATTGTAAAAGGTATGGCCCTTGCCCCAGTGATGGCGTTAATGATTAGCTCAGCAGGTGCAAGTTTACCAGAGATTGCTTTGCTAAATTCAATTTTTCAAAAAAAATTAGTTGTCGCATTCGTTGGGTCTGTAATTACATTAGCAACCTTTTCTGGACTATTATTCTATATCATATAAGGGGGTGAACAAAGTGAGTTTATTAAAGAAACTTTTAGGAAGTAAAGAGACAAAAAAAGACCAGTCTTGTTGCCAAGTGAAAATTGAGGAAGTAAAAGAAACAAAGAAAGCTTAAGTGACATTGCTCACCGCGAGTTGGAAAAATTTACGTTACAATAACGGTGAGGAGTGGTGTATATGAAAATGAAAAGCTGGTCTTGTGCCCTTGAGCACGGTGAGTATGAAACAAATCGTGATCTAGTAATAGCAGAAGCACTTGAGGCTGTCGCAGAGACTGCCAAAGGATTTCATGTAAATCTTGTTACACCGCATACGTTTGGTAATCCAGATGAGTATTTAACCCCACTATTAAAAGAGAAATTTTATGACGAAATTGACGTAAAATATATTGATCAATGCGGCTGCGGCGGATACGTGCTCCGAGTTGAAGTTATGGCACCTTGAGAGAGGTGTTTTTTTTTGTTTGGTAAATAAAAGAATGAAGTGCGCTCGCGCCGCACAGTAAATGGTAAAACCAGTCTCATAAAAGTGAAATGTGTCCCGCGACCTCCCAGTAAATGGTGAAACCAGTCTCATAAAAGTGAAATGCGCCCCGCGTTCTCCTAGTAAATGGTAAAAACGGTCTCGTAAAAGTGAAATGCGTCCCGCTATCTCCTAGTAAATGGTAAAAACAGTCTCATAAAAGTGAAATGCGTCCCACCCTCTCCTAATAAATGGTAAAAACAGTCTCATAAGTGTGAAATGTGCCCCGCTACCTCCTGGTAAATGGTAAAAACAGTCTCGTAAAAATGAAATGCGCCCCGCATTCTCCTAGTAAATGGTAAAAACGGTCTTACAAAAGTGAAATGCGCCCCGCGTTCTCCTAGTAAATGGTGAAAACGGTCTTACAAAAGTGAAATGCGCCCTGTCTTCTCCTAATAAATGGTAAAAACGGTCTCGTAAAAGTGAAATGCGTCCCGCGTTCTCCTAGTAAATGGTAAAAACGGTCTTACAAAAGTGAAATGCGCCCCGCGTTCTCCTAGTAAATGGTGAAAACGGTCTTACAAAAGTGAAATGCGCCTTTCTTTCTCCTAATAAATGGTAAAAACAGTCTCATAAAAGTGAAATGCGCCCCGTGACCCTCCTAGTAAATGGTAAAAATAGTCTCGTAAAAGTGAAATGCGCCCCGCATTCTCCTAGTAAATGGTAAAAACGGTCTTACAAAAGTGAAATGCATCCCGCGCCCTCCTAATAAATGGTAAAAACAGTCTCATAAAAGTGAAATGTGCCCCGAGACCTCCTAGTAAATGGTAAAAACAGTCTCGTAAAAATGAAATGCGCCCCGCAAAACCCTAATAAATGTAAAGAAACGGTGTCGTAAAAGAAAAATGTGGCCCTCGCCCCTTTATGTAACCGTAAAAAGAAATAGTTCGGAGTAAATCTATTGACCTTTATGAATAAAATAAGCTGATTTACCTTGTCCTACTTGTTTAAAGTTTGTAGATAGTATGCGGAAAATTGTTTTTTTAGAATTATTTAAATTACACCACTCATACACCCCGTTCGTCGTAATCCTCTTATCCGGAAAAAGAAGTTTAAACTCTTCTACACTTCGTAATATTGCAGCTTTAGCGATTTCCTTTTGACGACAATTCTCACAAACAATCATTTTTTCGGTGTAATATAAATTAAACGATTGGCAGTTTACACATGGGATTCCCTTTTGAAGAAGTTCGTAGCTGTAAGGAGGGGTACGCTTGTATGGTGATTCAGTTTTATGCATGGATACAAGCAATTTGGCTAATTCTATTTCATTTTTCCTTAGTTTTGCTGATTTCAGCTTTAGCTTTTCCATAAAGCGCTTAATTTGAGTAGGGAAAATAATAGGTAAGTCTAATGGGGAGTTATAAAGAGTAAACTCGGGGTTTATGAAGACGACGTTTGTTACGATATTAGGATTAATACCGAGCTGTTTAAGGAGCTTGCATAATAAAGTTTCACATCGCTTCAATTGATGAATGGGATTGTTAATATTAGTTCCATAAAGTGTAGACCATTCCTCCACATCAACAACATAGTCACCTTCAAAATTTTTAACTTCGAAAATGAAAACGGTTGGACCTGAAGCGATGACTACCGAGTCGATTTGGAATGTAGTGTTGTTACATTCAAGGAGTAGATCATTGATAATTAGGAAGTTATCGGGGAGCTGTTCTGTCCATTCGTCAAATTTTTTCTCACCGATAAAGCCTTTTTCCAGGCTCCGATAGGTAGCAAAATCTTTTTCTGATAAGTTCATGCGGTTATTTAAAGACCTAAAAAGCTTTAATTCTGCCGACTCATAGCGAGATTTAATTAACATAGCATCACCTCAAAAGTATTAGTTTATGTTTAGTGTAAGTAAGTTTCCAAAATAAGTCAATCTACTAAAAAATAAATAATAAAATATAAAACGTTTTTTCGACTATGGCGGTCTAATAAGTAGAAAACAAGTTTTAAAGGAGGAAGAAATGTGGAGCCAACCATTCAATCGCTTGTAAAAAAAGCGCAAAAAGGCGATGATACAGCTTTTATGAGTTGATGCAGAAACATAAAGAGCAGTTGTACAGAATTGCTTATTCATATTTAAAAAATGAAACAGACGCGCTTGAAGCTATTCAAGAGCTAACCTTTCGAGCTTATAAACAATTAAAAAGTTACAGGAACCAAGTTATTTTTCAACGTGGTTAATCCGAAACCTCATTAATTATTGTATCGATGAGCAGCGTCGAAATCTTTCTTACTAAAGGATATAAATGAAAATCCAATACCTACCCAAAATAAGGTGTGGGAGATTTCATTCCCAATTGACCATCGTAAATTCGTTGGATTAAAGAAAGAGTTTAAACTTAATGAGTCGGTTGTATTTGCCGGACAACAATTAACTTTTAAAAACGTCACGATATATCCAACAAGGGTGGAGGTTGATGATGAGTTTGCTGAAGAAAATACAATGAAGATTACTAATTTCGAGGACTTAAAAATCGTCAACGAAAAAGGGGAATCTTGGACGGGAACGACGGGTGCAATCGCTACGCATTTTAGTGATAATCATTGGAAGCTATTTTTAGGAAGTAACTATTTCCACGAAGGAAATGAGTTGTATTTGCAAGCAACTAGCATTCGAGCCCTACCTAAAAATGAAGTTGAAGTTGTTGTTGATCTACAGAATAAAACAATTATCAAAGGGCCAAAGTCACTGGTCCTTGATTAACTAGAGCTTCAAAATGATGTGTACAACTTCCAGTTTTCAGTGGAAACAACCGAAGAAAAAGATCAGCAACAACATTTGGGTATATTTGAAATGACTATGTTTGATGAAAACAAGCAAGAATACGGGGGCACTGATGGCATGGGATTAAGGACGAATGGAGAAGGTAAACACATTGTGGTATTTTCACTCCAAGGAATTAAAGGGGAGTTTCTTCACTTAACGTTAGCTGATTATCCTTCACGTATCATCGATGAGATGAAAATCAAACTTACTAAATAATTTTTTTAGGGAGATGGGAAACCATCTTCCTTTTGTCTTAAAGAAGTTGTTTTCAGTCGATACAGTTACTCTTCGTTAAGAGTCTGGATGTTCTTGGATCATGGTCAAAACAATCCAATCCCAAGTGAAAAAGTCACTTTTGTTGGAAGAGCATTTACTAGTCACGGGTATGCAGGCGCCACGCTTTCCTTATCCAGGCACGGCTAGATACCAATTGGATATTAAATTTAAATATTATAAATTTTCAAACAAATATAGCGATGATAATTGGAAAATATTATAATAAGGGAGAGTCTTAAGTGAACGTAATTTATGAGAAAGAAAAGAATTTTTTTCTGAGGGGGAGCCTTATTTGGCGGAGCGTAAAATTGAAAGTTTGTATCATCAAATATATAAGCATCCGTTGTTTCGGGGGTTAGTTGAAAAAGAATTTTTCAGGTTGATAGAGAAGTGCTCCTTAAAGCACTATCAAAAGGCAGCCAAGGTTTTGTATTCTAAGACACCTCGAGAAGGATTGTTGCTACTGCTTGAGGGGATGGTTGAGGTTTATGTTGAGGGCGAGGGAAACCAACAGCATAAAGAGGTATTAGAAGTTTTACAAACTGGTGATACGATTGGCTTTTCTAGTTTAGCTGATTTTTTAGGAGAGAAGACACATCATCATACAAAGTATACGGTTAGTGTAATAGCGATCGAAGACTCATATTGTTTGCAAATTCCTTTTTCTGTTCTTGAGGAACGTTGGATTGATGAGCAGGTACGGGATTATGTTTTAAGACAAGTGGCTGTTCGGTTGAAGGATATTTATGCTTCACTGGCAGAGCAAATACAACTAGCTAGTCAATGGGGTGAAAGCGAGCCTTTTGTGCGTAGAGTCCAAGATATTATGGTTGCGCCAGCGATCACGATCGAGGCAAGCGAAACAATTCAGAAAGCTGCGCAGAAAATGGTCGATCACTCGAAAAGTTCAGTGCTAGTTTTGGAGAATGAGAGATTAGTAGGTATTATTACGGAAAAGGATTTAGTTAGTCGGGTGATTTCAAGACAACGCCCGCTCTCAAATGTAGTTCGAGAAATCATGACACCTAATCCAATTACCATTTCGAGAGATAGTTATTATTATGAAGCACTCTCGAGTTTTATTATGAACGGGATTAAGCATCTCCCCGTTATTCAAGAACAAAAGGTTGTTGGTGTAATCACGTTAGCTGATTTACTGCGAAAAAAAATCATGGTACTCTACAAATTTTACAAACGATTGAACAATCGACCGAGGCCAATTTATCAGAAGTTAAGACAGCCATTTATGAAGTTCTTGCTAGTTTAATCAATGATCGAATTCCTATCTTAAATACACTAGAAATTATCACCAAGCTTTATGATCGGTTAGTGAAACATTGTGTAGAGCTGGCTGTGAAATCATTAGAAAAAAAGGGCTTAGGTCAGCCACCAGTGCAATTCTGCTGGTACCAAATGGGGAGTGGTGGGAGAGGTGAACAGTTTCTATTAACAGATCAAGATCATTTCCTAGTCTATGAAAGCGGTGAGGATGATGAAGAAGTTACTCATTATTTTGAGAAGTTAGGCGAAGAAATTGTCTTTTTTTTAGAAAAAGCTGGGTACGAACGATGCATTGGTAAAATGATGGCAAATGAAGAAATGTGGCGAGGCTCAATTAACAAGTGGAGAGACCGTTTAAAAAGTTGGTCATTACGAGCCACGAATGAAAATTTGCTATTAGTACAAAATTTCTTTTCATTCCGCATGTTGTACGGTGATGAAGTGTTAAACGATCAGTTTAAAAGGATGGTAACAAGTAGTGTTAAAGAATCAGGGACAATTTGTATCGACTAGCAGAATTGGAAAAGGAACGACCTGTGCCAAACTTAGACCACCCAATCCGTGCAATGTTTCGTTTAGAGAGGAATTCAATTGATATAAAAATGGATGCTTTATTTCCGTTGCATCATTGTCTGCAAACTTTATCCACTCTACATGGGGTTGTAGAAGGTACGCCGGTAGATCGAATGAATGCTCTTGTAGTTTTAGGGGTTTTTAAAGAAGTGTTTGCTGATGAAGTAAGGGATGCCTTTGAAGTGATATTAGGGATTAGGGTATCGCATGGATGGTTGAAATATCAGCGTGGAGAAAAAGGTTCAGGGAAGATCATTTTTACCCATATTAAATCTCGCGAAAAAGAAGCGTTAATTAAAGCCTTAAAAACGGTTCGAGAATTGCAACAACAACTATTAGGCGCATTTGGAATGCTCTAATAAGTAAATGTAAAATTCTGACGGTATTCCATAGGATTTTAAGAACTACTAAAAGGGGAGTGAAGGGATTGTTCTGGAAGCGTAAAATGATGACTTATGAGTTAGACCGAAAACCGTCACTAAATACCCCCTTAGATAAACTAGCTTTTACGGTATTTGATACCGAAACTACTGGTTTTGCTATTGGTGCTAGTGATCGCTTGATTGAGCTTGGTGCTGTTCATATTGAAAATTTAACGGTAACCGATAAAACCTTTCAGACCTTTGTTAATCCAAACCGTCTTATTCCTGATGAGATTATTACACTTACTGGAATTGATAATCAGATGGTTAAAGAGGCTCCTGAAGCATTACAATCAATAGAAGACTTTTTTCGTTTTATTGAAGAATGTGGTAGTGACGGTTTAGTTGGACATTACATTAGCTTTGACCTTATGGTTTTAAAAAAGGAATTAGCTAGAGAAAAGTATACGTTTGCTTCACCACTTTGTCTCGATACACTTGATTTGATTGGTTACTTAAATCCGTCATGGGATATGAGAGACTTAGAAAATTATGCAAAGACATTTAGTACAAAAATTTATCAAAGGCATTCAGCGATTGGTGACGCGCTTACGACTGCCCACCTATTTTGTGAGTTATTAAAGCTAATTCAAGACCGCGGTAAAAATACATTAGCAGATTTAATGCAAATACTCGATGTTAATAACCGCACAAGGACTTTTCAATTTTAAAGGCTCTTTTCTATAACATTGCTCCTGCGGTTACTCGTCGCACAAAAAAACTTGTTGCTTTTTAACCTAAAATAATTGGAAAAATTCCTTAGATGAAGATATCACCCAATAAATTGAGTAAGAAAAGAGCACGATTTACTAAATAAGTAGTCAAATTTTAGTATTCATGTGTAAAAATCCGGTTTTTGGGATTTTTACGAAAGCAACAAACTTTGCGATAATAGTCATTTTAACTAATGGTATATTTTTCTTCATGTAACAAACACTACCTTTATTATTTCATGATGTAGGAGGATCAATAATGAAGCGTAGTGTTTTCTTGTTTACATGTGTTTTTGTAATGATTACTTCAATATGTTTGCAACCAACTGCAAACGCTCAAGTAAATGAAGCTCAGTTGAATCAGTATTTAACCTCAATTAACTGGACAACTGGAGACCTCATAGACTATTTAAGCTTTTTTGATTATGAATTAGGGGACTTTGAATCCTTAGAGGAATTAGAAATGTTTCTTGGTACCCCTATTACTAACGAAAATCTTAATGAGTTATTAGGTAAATATGATATGACCCATAGCGATCTTGAACAATTATTAGCTGAATATGGGGAAACATTAGATGACTATAAATTTATAGATGATTTAGACTTAGATGTGCAGTTTTTCTTAGGTCACCATGAAGAATTCTCAATCGCCAATGATTTTCTCTCTCTTTTTGGTTTAACCGAGGATGAAATGGAGAATTTATTTGAGCATATAGGTAAGGTTGATAAGGATATTCTGGAGCAAAATCTAAATCCTGTGTTTAAAGGGTTAGAAGAGCTCTCTTATTTACAAGGAGTGGCTAAGCTTTCGCCAGAGGAGCAAGAGCAACTTTTTGCACTTTGGGAGCAAATGTTTGTTGCATTCCAACTGGATGCTAGGTTTTACCTAGTAAAAGACGAGACGATGTCTCCAATTGAACTACAAAGCCTAGTAAATCGTGATGAATTAGAAGGGTATAGTTTGTTTATGGCGCTTCATAATTTAGAGGGAGATGTTTTAGCAACTTTAGCCTTTAGTGAGGACATGCTTGCCTCTCATTTAATGTACGAGTCTCTAGATCAACTAGGACAAATTTCCAAGCTTGCGGGAGAGTACAGTGAAATGTTAGCTACCGCTAAGCTTCCGATTACAGCAGCAAATTTTATCGAGAATATTGTCTTAAGTGTGTTGATCATTAGTTTTGGTGTCTTGATGGTAGTAGTAGCTAGAAGGAGAGCTATCCATTGATTACACCGAAAAAGAGTGGAAAAATAGGAGTTTTCCTAGTTGGGACAATTCTAATCATTTTTGGTTTATATGTCTTGCTTTTTAATGTCTTCCTTATTTATAAAGGAATGAATGCTGTTGAAAAAATTGAAGTTAGTGAAGCTAGGAATGTAAGTGAAAAATTAGGGGCAGTAGGTAAGTCTAAACGATTCACGGAAGCATATACACCAACAGTTGGTGAGGAAATCGGTAAGCTCCATATTCCTAAGTTAAATATTGCGATCCCAATTTTTCATGGCACAAATGAGGATGAACTTCTCCGGGGGGTTGGGCATGTAATTGGGACCGCTTTACCAGGTGAACAAAACAATTCTGTTTTAAGTGGACATCGCGATACTGTTTTTCGGAAGCTGGGTAGTGTCACAAAGGGTGACGTCCTTCAGGTTGAAAGTACGAATGGTGTTTATACTTATAAGGTTAGGAAAGTAAGGATTGTAGAAGCTGATGATCTTACAGTTATTGTTCCAAAGCCAAAGGCAACGCTAACTGTGAGTACTTGTTATCCATTTACTTATATCGGGCCAGCCGAACAACGCTATGTTCTTGTCGCTGACCTAATCAATTCAAAACTAAAACGTATTTAGCACATTTTTCAAAAATATGATTGACACAAAGTTTTGAACGGTGGTAATATTAAAACGCACTAACAAATATGAAAATTTTGGAAAGGGAGGGTTAACAATGATTGTAATGAAAAAAGTAAACCACGTTAATTTCATACGAGCTAAAGTGACCCACCTGGATTCTATAAAGTTATTTGTACTTTAATCCAATCAATGAAGCGTGTGTCACTATATGGTGGCATGCGCTTTTTTTATGACGTTTCAGTGAAGAAATTATTTCATTTCAGATACTGACACGTTAATTTTCAGTACGCACTTTTGCGTATAAGGAGCACACCGCTACTACTGGTGTGCTTTTTGTTTTGATATGGTTATTTTCTAAAAGTTTGTGCTAACAAATTTTTCTGTATGACGACTAACCGCAGGAGCAAGGTTTACGAAAAGTGGCTATGGTATTACTGCCTTATTAATGAATTTCTTGTCCATTCCGCCACTAGGATACTATTGGATATATGAAATTCACCCAATTAGGTATTTAATATAAAAAAAATTATTGGAGGAATGTTTTATGGAACAACTTATGCAACTCATTTACATTTTGAGGAGAAGGTAAAGAAATCAACAAAAGAGGAGAAGGAGAGTGGTTAGCTACTCTCTTACCTCCCTACAAAATGAAAGGGGATGAACCCACTTGTTTTCAGTCTTAAAAAATTAAGCTGGTTCTTTAAAAAGAATTGGCGTCAGTATACAATCGCAATTATTTTTTTAACAATTGTGAATTTATTAGAAGTGATCCCGCCAAAGTTAATTGGAATTTCAATTGATTCCATCCATCAAGGAACACTAACTAGGGAAAAATTTTTTCAAATTATACTCATCTTTGGAGTATTAATTCTTTTAATCTATGCTTTTTCTTACGTCTGGCTAAACAAACTATTCGGCGGTGCATTTCTCTTAGAAAGAACGTACCGTTCAAAAATGGTGGGCCACTTATTAAAGATGACTCCCACATTTTTTGAGAAAAATCGAACAGGAGATTTAATGGCGAGGGCAACTAATGACTTAAAAGCAGTTTCCATGACCGCAGGATTTGGCATTTTAACATTAGTAGATTCAACCTTGTTTCTATTCATTATTTTGTTAACCATGGGCTTTCTCGTAAGTTGGAAACTAACATTAGCCGCACTTTTGCCTTTGCCGATTATGGCGCTATTAATGAAAGTTTACGGGAAAATTGTTCATGAACGCTTCACAAAGGCACAGGATGCCTTTGGTGATATGAATGACCAAGTATTAGAATCAATTGCTGGGGTTCGGGTTGTTCGAGCCTACGTTCAAGAAGGAGCAGATGAACAACGGTTTCATGATGTTACCGATGGCGTTCTTCAAAAAAATATTGCAGTTGCTAAAATAGATGCATTATTTGAACCAACAATCAAAATCTTAGTTGGTCTTAGTTATCTTATTGGTTTAGGTTACGGGGCATTTCTCGTCTTTCATAATGAAATTACTTTAGGAGAACTCGTTTCCTTTAATATTTATTTGGGAATGTTGATTTGGCCAATGTTTGCAATTGGTGAATTAATAAATGTTATGCAACGGGGAAATGCCTCGTTAGATCGCGTCACAGAAACACTGTCATATGAACCAGATGTGCAAGATGGTAGTGGGCTAGTGAGCTTGACAAAACCAGAGACCATCCGTTTTTCGAACGTCACGTTTCGCTACCCAAGCTCTCAAAAAGATAATTTATCCGAAATTGATTTTACGTTACAACCAGGTCAAACATTAGGTGTAGTTGGAAAAACTGGTAGTGGAAAAACAACGCTACTAAAACAACTTCTAAGGGAATATCCAATAGGTACTGGGTCGATCACAATTTCAGGAGTTCCTTTAATACAAATTGATATAAGTACTTTAAAAAGTTGGATTGGTTACGTTCCCCAAGAGCAAATTTTATTTTCAAAGACAGTAAAGGAAAATATTCTGTTCGGTAGAGAGGATGCTAGTGAGCATGAACTATACCGTGTTCTTGAACTTTCTAGCTTTCGAAATGACGTCTCAACCTTACCAAAGGGGTTAGAAACTCTAGTAGGTGAGAGAGGGGTTTCTTTATCTGGTGGTCAGAAGCAACGGATATCCATTGCCAGAGCATTACTGGTCAATCCAGAAATTCTTATTTTAGATGATGCGATGTCTGCTGTTGATGGGAAAACGGAAGCTAAAATCATTGAAAATATTCGTCGGGAACGCGGCGGGAAAACAACGTTTATCTCTACGCACAGATTATCTGCGGTAAAGCATGCCGATTGGATAATCGTCTTGGAGGAAGGAAAAGTAGTTGAGGAAGGAACCCATGAGCAGCTAATTAAAAATAATGGGTGGTACAAACAGCAGTATGAACACCAACTTCTAGAAGCAAGCACATCAGAAGGGCAGGTGAACTAAATGAGTGTAGGTAAACGACTATTTCAATATGCACTTGCTTATAAAAAATCAATTTTCGTAGCGTTACTGTTACTTACGCTTGCTGTAGCGGCCGAGTTGACAGGGCCATTCATTGCCAAAAAGATGATTGATACTCATATCTTAGGGGTAGAGTTCTCGTGGTATGAAACTACAACAAATGAGGCTGCCGTTACCTTTCAAGATCGTCACTTTATTAGAGAGGACCGTGTCACAGACCATAACTTGATAAAAGAGGTAAGAATCTTACAAGTAAATCGAAACTACTATTTTATAGATGAAGCAATTCCTTTTGATGGTAAAAGAGAAATTATTGGAGATAGACTGTTCATTTCTTATCAAGGAGATGTAGCAAGCTATGAATTTAGTCAATTAACAAATCAAGAAGCATTTACGTTTTTTAAACCAGAAATTCCTAAGTTAGTCCAACTCATGGTGATTTACTTTGGATTAATATGTATTGCTGCAGTTTTACATTATGGTCAAAAGTATTTATTGCAAATGTCGGCAAATCGTATTATCCAAAAAATGCGTCTCGATGTTTTTGCTCAAATTCAAAGATTACCAGTGAGTTACTTTGATCGGCTTCCGGCAGGGAAAATTGTTTCGAGGATCACGAATGATACCGAGGCAATTCGTGATTTGTACGTTACCGTACTCGCTACATTCTTCACATCGATCGTTTACATGGCGGGGATTTATATTGCATTATTTTTACTAGATGTAAAACTAGCCATGATTTGCTTAGTTTTAGTGCCAATTTTATTTATCTGGATTAAATTTTACCGGATTTATGCATCAAAATATAATCACAAAATCCGCTCTGTTTTAAGTGAAATTAACGGAATGATTAATGAATCTATTCAAGGAATGCGAATTATTCAAGCTTTTGGAAGAGAAGAAAAATCAAACCAGGAATTTGAAAAACTTAACCAAGACCATTTTGCATTTCAAAGTAAATTATTGAAGCTAAATTCCTTAACTTCACACAACTTGGTTGGAGTGTTCCGTAATATAGCATTCGTCACTTTAATCTGGTATTTCGGTGGATCATCACTCGGCGTTGGTACAGTTATTTCCTTAGGGGTTTTATATGCCTTTGTTGACTATTTAAACCGTCTGTTCCAACCGATCTCACAATTAGTAAATCAATTAGCTCAATTAGAGCAAGCTCGAGTTGCTGGAGAACGTGTCTTTGAGTTATTAGATGAAGAAGGAGTAGCTGTATCACCGGAAACTTTACCAAGATATAAAGGAGATGTGCGCTTTGATGATGTATCATTTGCATACAACGGAGAAGACTTTGTCTTAAAAAACATTTCGTTCGAAGCAAAGCAGGGTGAGACTGTAGCATTAGTTGGTCATACTGGTTCTGGAAAAAGCTCGATTATGAATGTGTTATTTCGTTTTTATGATCATACTAAAGGCAAAATAACAATTGACGGAATTGATATTTCGAAAATTTCAAAGCAAGAACTAAGAGAGCACATGGGGATAGTTCTTCAAGACCCCTTCCTCTTTACGGGAACAATTGCCTCAAACGTTAGCTTAAATGATCCACGAATTTCCAGAGCACAAGTAGAAAAAGCCATTCAAGATGTAGGGGCAAAAAAACTGTTTAATCGCTTAGAACATGGGATAGATGAGCCTGTCATTGAAAAAGGCAGTACTCTCTCAGCTGGAGAGAGGCAGCTAATTTCATTTGCAAGAGCGCTCGTTTTTAATCCAGCTATTTTGATTTTAGACGAAGCCACAGCAAGTGTCGATACTGAAACTGAAGCGATCATACAGGAAGCATTAGAAGTGCTAAAACAAGGTCGAACAACCTTCATTATTGCCCATCGTTTGTCGACAATTAAGAACGCTGATCAAATTTTAGTCCTTGATGGCGGTAAAATAGTCGAAAAGGGTACCCATCATCAGCTGATGGATCAGAAGGGCAAGTATTATCAAATGTATCAGCTTCAAATTGGTCAGAAGGTAGAGAATAGTTTAGAGTTTATAGTGTAGAGTGATTCGAAGGTTAATTATGAATTATGAATTATAAATTAACAATTAATAAAAACCCTTTGTGAATTTTTTACACAAAGGGTTTTTATTTAATAGGCCAATCCGACCCGATAGTTTAGGAATTGGCTTGAAGAAATTTGATTATATGCAAATTGGGCGGTGTCTGGAACTGATATGCTTTCGCCATTTAGAGGTAGAAAGTCAATTTCATGACGGTAAGTACCAAGTTTTTCACCATCAGGTAAATATGTCGGGCAAATAACTGTCCAATCCAAGTTGGAAAGCGCTAATGCTTCATAGGCATATCGATGGTCTTGGGCAGCACGAGTGGCACGTGGGCTTCTTCGCTTCGTTTCTGCTGACTGATAGCGATATAGTTCTGGTGAAACCCTACTCTTTAAAATTCCAGCAGTACCAATAGTAATAATCCTTTTTATACGATTAACCTCCATGGCTTGAATAATTCTCGGCATGCTCTCTGATAATGTTTCTTTCCCATCTGTCCCCATTGCGCTTATAATAAGATCATGCCTTGGAACGGCTTGATTGATATCGATTTTATTAAGAGCGTTACCGACAAAAGTGCATAGAGCAGGATGAGAAGATTTTAATTTGGATGGATCTCGAACAAAGGCAGTTACATGATGCCCATCAGATAATGCAAGCTCAAGCAGTTGTGTTCCGACCCGACCTGTGGCACCAAATAATAAATTTTCACATTACTTCTCCTTCCATGTTGCAACCTTCTAAAAATAATTAATCAACTTTCAATCTATATCGATAACTTCGATAGAAATAAATCATACTAAACATGCAGAAAGGTGGTCAATAAAATGATAAAACTAATACACGCAAATGAGCGATTTAAAGCAGAACATGGCTGGCTTACAAGTAACTTCAGCTTTTCTTTTGCTAATTATTATGACCCAAACAACCTTCATTTTGGTCCACTTCGAGTCTTTAATGATGATATTGTGCAACCGAACAATGGATTTGGGATGCATCCCCATAAAGAAATGGAGATTGTTTCGATTGTTTTAGAGGGGGAGCTAAAGCATGAGGATAGTGAGGGGAATACGGCTACAACAACTTTTGGAGAAATTCAAAGAATGTCTGCAGGGACCGGTATTTTTCATTCAGAAAGAAATCCTTCCAAAGAGAATTTAGTTAACTTTTTGCAATTATGGATCGTACCAGACACTGTAAATTTACAACCTACCTATGAAAAGACAAAATATGAAATTGAAAAAATGAAAAATAATTTGTTACCTATTGTATCAAAATATGTCTCTAAAAATGTGGCATATATTAACCAAGATACTATCTTTTACATTTCTGATTTAGAAGTGGAGAAAAGTATGACCTTTACACAAGAAACTGGCCGAAAAATATACTTATTTGTGATCGATGGTGAGCTTCTTTTAAATGAACAATTTATCTTGGGTAAACGTGATACAGCTCGAATTACGGAAACGACGACACTTAAGATTCATGCAAATGCAACTACTCGATTTTTGCTGATTGATCTTCCTTAGTAGCAATTATGAATTAGTAATTATGAATTATGTTAAGTTGCCATAGTTTCTTCATACTTCCTCTATATTTTTTGTTTAATCTATGAAAAAATGAAAGAATAAAACGAAATTGAAAAGTGGTGGGGAACTATGTATCAATTTTTTCAGCAAATAAGTCACTTTTTTAGTGAACCATTTATGAATGCAGCTTATGGGACTGAACATATACCGCTCTTATCGGCACTATTGCTTGGGATTGTAGGTGCACTTGCGCCTTGTCAATTTACTGGAAATTTAAGTGCAATTACGTTATTTGGAAACCAATCTCTACAAAAGAAAGCTGCCTGGAATGAAACATTACTTTTTATCTTAGGCAAGGTGGTTGCATTTTCAAGTTTAGGGTTAATCATTTGGATCCTTGGAGCTGAATTTCAACAATCGTTAATTGCGTATTTTCCTTGGATTAGGAAGCTGTTAGGCCCGATGTTAATCTTAATCGGTTTGTATTTAGTCGGAGCATTTACGATGCGTTGGACGTTGGCATTATGGAAGAATAAATCTGAAAAAGGTGGAAAATTAGGAGCATTCTTATTAGGGTTTAGTTTTTCCTTGGGATTTTGCCCAACGATGTTTATTTTATTTTTTATTGTGTTAATGCCGATGGCTTTAGCGGTTCCATATGGTGTCATTATTCCTAGTATTTTTGCATTTGGAACATCGATCCCGATCCTAATTGCTGTTTTCCTTATTTGGTATTTTGGCTTAAGTGGAGCTTTTATGAAGAAAGGTAGAAAAATTGGCCTGTTTGTACAGCGAGCTGCAGGGGTCATTATTATTATCATCGGAATAATGGATACAATCACATATTGGGAATTAGCGGTCTTTATTTAACCGTTCAGGCTGTTGAGAAAGTCTCAACAGCCATTTTTTTTTACCATTTGCATTATGACCGTAGTCAAGTAAACTTTGTAAATTAAAGAGGCACAGGACAAATGAATTTGTCCTGTGCCTTATTTCTTGAGGTCAAATAACCTTCGAGAGAAAAGTGAACTTCCTTTTTCCTAGAAATTTAATACTATACATAAAGTGTTTAATAACTGTATAATCGATATGACACTTTTGTAGAGGAATGATTCCAATTAAAATTTTAAACTTATTGAAAAACAAAGAAGATAACAAAGGATACGAGTTACAAGTAGATCCAAATTTTCAAGCGGAAATCCAGGTTGATGGCGAAATTAAAAAGCAATTAGAAATTATTGACCTAACACATGAGGATCTTGAAATTATAAAAGGACTACAGCCACTAATCAAAGAAAATCATCAAACATTAGTGGATACATTTTATAATGTCATTCTAAAAGTAGATAATCTAAAAGCAATCATTGACCAGCACAGTTCAACAGCTCGCTTACGTACTACATTAGAAAAACATATTCTCGAAATGTTTAATGGAGTGATTGATGCCGATTTTATTGGGAAAAGAATCACAGTAGCAAAGGTTCATATTCGAATTGGGTTAGAGCCTAAATGGTATATGGGGGCGTTTCAAAATCTGTTTAGTTCACTAATCGAAGTCATTCATACAAACATTAGTGATCCTGAAAATAGAACAAAAATGCTAAAAGTTGTTAGTAAATTATTGAACTTTGAGCAACAATTGGTTCTCGAAGCTTATGAAAAAGAAAATTTATTACAACGTGAACGTGAATACGAGATGATAAGAAATGAATTGAAATTGAATATTACTGACATAAGTGAAGAATTGGCAGCTTTGTCAGAGCAAACAAGTGCATCGGTACAGCAGTTAGTCTCAAGTACCAATGTACTTAGTCAACGTATTATTCAAAGTGCTAGTACGTCACAAGAAACCCAAGACCTTGCGAAACAAGGGAATACTAATATTATTGATCTAGAAATGAAAATGGACTTAATTAAGAAAAGTGCGATGCAAATGAGCCAAGTAGTGGAAAAATTAATCCACTCTTCAGAGCAAATACAACAAGTAGTGAACATCGTTCAAAACATTGCAGAACAAACAAATCTACTTGCATTAAACTCTGCGATTGAGGCAGCAAGGGCTGGAGAGCATGGTAGAGGTTTTGCAGTAGTGGCAAATGAAGTACGGAAATTATCAGAGCAAACGAAAAATTCTGTTCAAAATATTAAAAAGCTTATTGAAGAGTCTAGTCAATTTATGAATGATGTTTCAAGATCGCTTAGTCAAGTCGAAGGTTATATTGATGAAGGTGGAAAAGAAACAATCAATACAAAAGAAAATTTCTCGCAAATTGTACACTCTTTAGAGGCAAGTATGCAGGAAGTTATTCAAGTTGAAGGAGACTTTAAAAATTTGGTTCTTGTCATTGAAGAAATCGGTGAAGCTACAACAACTGTAGCATCTTCAGCAGAGAACTTAAATGAAACCGCAAAAAATTTGTAAGCAATAATCATCTCCTTCGTTTTGGAATTGAGCGAATTTCATAATTACCTCAAAAGAGTTATAACAATCTAAATGTAGTGGCCAATGGTTTCTACGCAACTACATTTAGAATTTAGTAGCGAAGAGATAAATTATGAAATTCATAAAACTGTAAAAATTTACTACAAACTAAATTACATAGCTCAGAGCAAAATGACACATTATATTATTACAAGAGGAGGTGATTATCTTGGCAAACAACAATAGCTCAAATCAATTATTAGTACCAGGAGTGCAACAAGCATTAGATCAAATGAAGTACGAAATCGCTTCTGAATTTGGTGTACAATTAGGTGCAGATGCAACAGCACGTGCAAATGGTTCAGTTGGTGGAGAAATCACAAAGCGTCTTGTTCAAATGGCTGAGCAACAGCTAGGTGGCCGTATTCAGTAATTAAGTAAAACACAACTTAATATTTTGGAATTAGGGGATGGCTTATACCATCCCCTTCTTTAATCTAAAATTTCATTTATTATGGCTGTTTTCTCAAAGATTGTTGCTTTATTTATAGCTAGTAATGACAAGTTATATCAAGTTCTCGGGCGTTTTTTCTAACATTTGAAGGTTGAATTATTGTCCATAAAGCCACGATGTTTACGAAAAAAGCCTTTGTATAAGGAAAACAACGGCTTCTTCCGCTGTATTTCTTTATACAGCAAAGTAAATCAAAAAGGAAGTCATTTTCATGAGCATGTGTCCTTTATGCAATGGGATTAGTGTAATAGAAGAGAGTTGTGAGGTCTGTCATTCTGTCATGAGTGATAAAGGTCGTTTAATGGATTATTTCGATGATTATAGTGCCTATTTGGATATCGAAGGTATGAAGTTATTTGATGGGATAAAAAACGATGCCCAAAATCAGCAATGTCCTCACATCTTTTACTGTTCCAAATGTCATATTGAAAAAACTCTGTTAATACAAGAAGAGGCTCACTAGTTGAGCCTCTTCTTGTATTTGAATATAAGGCAGGGGGCGCCTTATATCTTTATTTTCGAGTGTATTACACTTATAATTAGCGAACGCGTAATTCTGTTTTTGGATCAAAGAAATGACATTTGTTCATATCAAATGCTAATGTAACTTTTTGACCGTTTTTAATATCAGTACGAGAGTCAACACGAGCAATGAAGTCTTGATCATTTACCTTAGAGTAAAGGAATGATTCAGCACCCATTAATTCGGCAACATCAATTGTCGCTTCAATCTTAGTTTCAGCAGATGACTCAAGGAATACTGGCTCATCGTGGATATCTTCTGGGCGAATTCCTAGGATTACCTCTTGATTAGTAAACGCTTGTAACATTTTAAGCTTTCCTTCAGGGACTTTAATTTTCACGTCACCCATTTCGAAGTAACCATTAACAAGTTTCCCATTTAGGAAGTTCATTGCTGGAGATCCGATAAAGCCACCAACGAAAACGTTTTCTGGGAAGTCATAAACTTCTTTTGGTGCTCCAACTTGTTGAATAACTCCGTCTTTCATAATAACGATTCTAGTTGCCATCGTCATTGCTTCTGTTTGGTCATGTGTTACATAGATTGTTGTTGATTGTAAACGATGGTGAAGCTTAGTAATCTCTGCACGCATTTGTACACGTAGCTTTGCATCAAGGTTTGATAACGGCTCATCCATTAAGAATACTTGAGGATCACGAACGATAGCACGTCCTAGTGCTACACGCTGACGCTGACCACCAGACATTGCTTTTGGCTTACGATCAAGCATTTCAGTAAGACCTAAGATTTTAGCTGCTTCTTTTACACGACGATCAATTTCGTCTTTTTTAAACTTACGAAGCTTAAGTCCGAATGCCATGTTTTCATATACGTTCATGTGTGGGTATAATGCATAGTTTTGGAATACCATCGCAATGTCACGATCTTTTGGAGCAACATCATTTACAAGACGGTCACCAATATATAGTTCACCTTTTGAAATATCTTCTAAACCAGCAATCATACGAAGTGTTGTTGACTTACCACATCCAGATGGACCTACGAATACGATAAATTCTTTATCTTTAATTTCAAGGTTAAAGTCTGATACCGCTTCAACTCCACCTTCATAAATTTTATACATATTTTTTAAAGTAATTTCAGCCATTATTTACGCCTCCAATTAGTATCTTTAGGATGCTTTTATTGTAACCAATGACACGTCTCACGTAAATTGTAAGCGTGCACAAAGATTTCTTTCTTTTTTGTGCACGATGCAACAAACTACTTGTGAGCGGTTTCATCTAAGGCAATTAACATGTACATTGCAGCCGCTTGCTGAAATTGTTTAATATCAATTCCCGTTTTTTCAATAAATTTATCTATCCGGTATTGTAAGCTATTTCGGTGCATAAATAGCTTTTTGGCAGCAAGTGTTGTATTTAAATTTGACTCGAAAAAGATTTTGATGGTTTTTAGTAATTCTTTATCGTCGTGAACGTGACTGATCGTTTGCAGTAGCATGGTTTTTGTCATTTCTGAGGATTCATTTGTTAGTAAAAACGGGATTAGCTGTTCTTTTTGGATAACGGTTAGTTTTGGTAATACTCTTCTACCAAGTGAGAAGGCCATTCTTTCCCAATCGTAGACATTTTTCGCATCTGATAAATCTGAAAAAATGGTCCCTTGATAGATAGAAACTTTCACGTAAAAATCAGTCATTATTGCTTCTACGAGACTATCTGCATCATAAGTATCGGCGTCATTTGTCATATATTCAATAATAACGCCGTCGGTTGGCGTGTTCCATAAAAGTGTAATTTCTCGTTGGAATAAACTGTGCATTGCTTCAGTAAACTCAACCTCGTCTTGTAATGCTCCGTTTATGTAGAAGTGGGTAAAACGATAAGATGACGATTGAGTTGAAAATTCAATCGTACTAGGCAATTCACCAGTTTCAATTAATAATCTCCAAGAATGTTCCGTTTTCGAGTCAGTTGTATGTTCTTTATGCAATGGAGTTAAAAAAAGGTCCAATAATTGAATTTGTTCTTCAGATAAGGCACGTTTCTTTAAGCTTAGAATTTCACCATTAGCTGTTTTGTAGTGTAAAGCCTCTTGTCCATTAAATTCAGTGTTGTTAATAATTGCAGTTTGTAAAATGTTTTTTAATTGTTCTACCATGCAAAAAACCCTTCCAATTAACATTGTCTTTAACTGAAAGGGTATCAAACAGATCGAGATAAAACAACTTTTTTTCTAGGTGATTATAATTACCTTTCTAAATCTTGAGCTTTTTTTGGTGGTTCCTCTTCTTTAAAGTCTTGCGTCGCTTCAATTTGTGGATGATCGTAACGGTCCGTCACGGTTCCCCCTGCTAGTCCTTCATTTGTCATTCGATCAACATCGATATACGCTTTATCTCTTCCCTCAAACTTAGAATCTTCCTTCATCTGAATTTTCCCTCCTTTTTGGTTAGAATGTGTAAAATCCCTTTTTTTTAGGCGCTTTTCTAAAACATTGCTCCTGCGGTTACTCGTCGCACAAAAAAACTTGTTGCTTTCTAACCTAAAATAATTGGAAAAGTTCCTTAGAAGAAGATATCACCCAATTAGTTGAGTAAGAAAAGAGCACTACTTACTAAATAAGTAGTGAAATCTTAGTATTAATGTGTAAAAATCCGGCTTTTGGGATTTTTACGAAAGCAACAAATTTTAGCGAAAACAGCTTTTTTTAAAACGAAAAAATAACTTTTGCCTTATAACGAAAGGGCAAACAAAAGTTGAGACCTACTCTAGTCTCAACTCTTGTTCCGAATGTCTGAAGATAGTTGCTTTATAATAGCTAGTAAATGTCAAGGTATATCAAGGTGTCAGGGGCATCTTTTCTACCATCGAAGGTTGTAAACGCAGAAATATCAAATATTTTATTAAATTATTGTTCACAAAGCTACAATGTTTACGAAAAGATCTTTCTAAATAAACCCCGTATCGTCATAAAAGCATTCAATTAGTGTCTTTAATGCTTTTTCTTGAATATGTGGTTCGTCAAATTTCATCGGTTTTGAATTAACTTCAAATAGCCATGGGGTGTTATCTTCATCTATTCCAAGGTCAATGGAGAATTCACATAAGTAGCCGTATGCTAGTTCTAATTGTCGTGCAACTTGGCTAGCTAGAATTTCGATTTCTTTGATATCTATTCCGTGGCTAACGAGTTCGAACGGCAAAATTTTCCCGCCGTGTGGTACATGGGTGGTGATTGAACCATGTCCGGCTAAGCGAACGCCAATCCCAGTAACCATCCATCTATCACGCATTCGTTGTACTAAAATTCGAAAGTCGTACGGACGTTCTTCTAATTGTCTCAATGCTATTCTTTTTTGGATAATGAATTGTTGATGAAAACCATCCCTATAGATAGCGTCCCAGACATCAGCTATATTTTCAAAGCATTGTTTCCAGCCATTTGCTTTAACTTCATATGTTTTTCCTCGTTTAGTAATAGAGAGGATTCCATTACCGCGATTGCTTAGCACTGGTTTTACCATTATAGATTGGTAATCATCTAACCAGTTTTGTAAATCTTCTAGATGGTCAAGACGCTTGGTCTTTGGCAAATACTTTGTTAAAGAAGCGTTCTCAGCTAATTGTTTAAAGGTTTCCCATTTCCCAAAAAAGTGAGGATTATAAAAAGGAATGGCATTTTTAAATGCCATTTTTTTTATTTTGTCTAGTTTTAGTTCCGATTGATAGGAAGCAACCCGGTTATAGATCACATCAGGAAGAGGAAAATAGGCCAGTTTCCATTCACCTTGATCAAATAGATAGCCAGCAATTTGTTCTCCTTGATAGCCCTCAGGAGTCATCACAAATGAAATACCTCCATGTTTTTGAAGATAATTTTGAATACGTTTGAAGGTAGAGCGATTCCCATAAAAGTCATCGCGTCCCTCTTTACTTGCTAAAATTCCTATAAGTGGACCAACCTTTTGATTTTGTTGTTTGACCGAAAAAAGTGTGCCTCTTTGCGACTTGTATTCATAAATTGGAAGAAGATTTTTTCCGAATAGGACTGTATTGGGACAGTCACTATACCATTTTTCGTCATTATAACTGTAAAAAATGTTCATTGGCATTCACGAGTTCTGGTTGTTTCTCGATAGACTGTTTAAATAAGAAAATGGCATATTCTAATGGAAGGCGTCGTGATTGTAAGTCATCTCCCTTTAATTTTGGGTGGGAAAAAATTGTTCTTCCCGGCTTCGAATTCGCTTCAAACATCCAAACATGTTCTTGTTGATCAACTCCAATATCAAAACCAATTTCACCGATAAAGCCAGGCATATTCGCATCAATTCTTTCACTCAATAAAAGAGCAGTATCATTGATCTTTTTAAGGATGGCTGGATTGGCACCGATATCTCGAAGGATTTCTTTAGCCGTTTTGACTTCACCACCACTTTTCACATGGGTTGTAATGCTTCCTGTGCCAGCAATTTTGGCAGCAATAGCACTAACACACCATTTTCCTTGCTCATCTTTATTTGTGTGGATTCGAAAATCTATAGGGTTGTTATGCCACTTTAATAAATTGATTCCCTGTTGCGCAATCATCCCTTCAAAGCCAAATGGAAATTGCCGACGAAGTAAACGTTTCAGCGAAGAATATCTTCTCAATCGATTTTCTTCGTTATTTCGAAAGCGACAATACACGAATGGTTCTTCGTTTTTTTGAATTAATTGTTGTATTCCTAATCCGAGACTGCCATTAGCTGGTTTAATATATACCTGCTTATACTTCTCTAGTAAGTTTTGAATATCGGTAAACTCCGGTTGAAAATAACTTTCAGGCAGGTGCATACTAGCTTGGTGATCACTAATGAGCATCTGGTGTACATCCCACTTATTAAAAAAGCCAGGGTTAAACCAAGGTATGTCATATTCCTTTTGCAAGCGTTCTTTTACCTGTTTCGAAAACGCCAAATTTTCGACTTTTCGATTTGGAAGGCGATCATAGACGACATTTGGAATAGGTACTTTTATTTGTTTCCAACCATCCTTTGTGTAAAAATAGCCGTTTACTGTTCCATGATCCCAATCAATTTGGTGCGCACCAAAGACAAAGTAGAAAGCGCCAACCTTCTTTTCTACAGAAAGTAGTTTTGCAAAAATAAGGAGCGTTCACCAATTGGTCGTAAATTAAATTGGGTGAAACCAGCTGTGAAGATACCAACCAATGGGCCTATAAAAACAGTATCGTCTTTTTGGATTAAATGAATTAGCCCTTCATGAGGGATCATTAATTCTTCCCATAAATCATCCGACAATTTGTATTCATTTTCTTGATCGGGATGAGGGGCAACCTCACATTTTACAGTTTTTGTTCCAAAGGAAATGGCAGTTGGGAACTGCACTCGTTCAACGTATCGCTTAAACAAATCAACAGGCACATAAAGTGTCCCTGAACGATTTGTGTCTTTTTTTAATGGTAATGCTGTCTGATTCATGAAACTCCAACTCCCTTTCGAATGTATCGCTTTCGAACATAGCCCACTGTGGTGTGAAAGACTACGTAGAAAAAGTGAATTTATTGATTACTCATCGGATTTCTAGCGCACGTACTCTTTTCTTTGTGCTTCTAAATAAAGACAATAATGGATTGGTGCTTTTGCTAGAATTTCTTTTTTTTTGAGGAAAACAAGTTGTGATCACCTTTCTGCCTGGCTTTGAATTCACTTCTAATAACCAAAGCTTTCCATTATGGTCAAATCCAAAATCAAAGCCAATTTCAAATAGTTGCTGGCCATGGTTTTCTAATACTTTGGGTATACGTTCTATTAGCGTTGCAATATCTTGTTGTAATGGTTGCCATGCATCTAGTGGAAGCATTTGTAGCCATTCTGCATAAGACGAGATTTCCCCTCCACTACCCAAATTTGAGGTATATTCACCTATTTTTCCAGTACGAATCCCTCTGCCAATTTCCATCCATTGCCCAAACTTATCGCGTTGCAGAAAAACTCGCAGGTCAAATGGACGTTCTTCATTGTTTGTAAGTTGTAAGAACGGTTGAATTAAATACTTTCGTTTTGCAGAAATTTTATTTAGTAACTGCTCTACTTGTTTTTTTGAAAGTATCTTTTGGAAAGACTCTCCGTTTTTCTTAGCAGTAAGCAGGTAACTATTATCAAGGTCAGTTAATATAAAAATGCCTTTTCCTTGTGAACCGCTTACTGGTTTTAGGAGAAGGGAAGAGTGTCTTTGGAACATTGAAAATGCAGAGTTTGCTTGAATTAATAGCTCAGTGTCAGGTAAAAAGTGACCTATCAACGGATCGTTAATTAAAGCATTGTGAACAAGCCATTTATTTGGTAGTCCATGCCCCAAGAATGTAACATCAGGTTGTGCTTTTAACCACGATACGTTTGGATAATTATGCTTGAAAATTTCTTCATTCTCGTAGAAACAGCGATCATAAATAAACAAAGGCAAAGAGAAAGAATCCACTTGCCAGCTAGATGTTTCGTGACAAAATTTCTTTCCTCTTACTCTTTTATTTATCGGGTCTAGATCAGTAGGTAGAAAGAGAAAAACATCTACATTCTCAGACAATCCAACTTTGGCCATCGTTGTAAAATAATCTTCCTCTTGTTGCAGATTTGTTACTAATATACCGAGACTCACCATGAATTATCTCTCCTTTTTCCCTTTCTCAGATCTTTGCAGGGGGTATCCGGACAAATAAGCTAAATAAGCTAAGATAGCTTTGGTTGAAGGTCTAATACCACTTGTTTCAGCCATCTCCATTTTCGAAGGTTTTGAGTTCACTTCAATAATCCAAAGTTTTCCATGTTGATCCAAAGCAATATCGATTCCAAGTTCACCAAACAAGCCATCATTACTTTCAGTAATTAAATTGGCTACTTCAACAGCGAGTTCACCCATCAGCTTCAAGTATTGTCTTGCAAGCTTTTCATCAAATAAATCCGCTAATACATCAATAGGTCTCTTTTGCTCGCCACCTTGTGCTAGATTTGAAACCATTTTTTCCTTTGGTGAAATTCTAGCTACTGATGAAATCACTTTCCACTGGCTTTCTTCGTTTCTTACACAAAGAATACGAAAATCTAGTGGCCGATCTTCTTCAAAGTGAATTAAATTAATTCCTTGTTGGATGATAAAAGGCTTCTTACTAAGGCGCTCCTTTAACCGTTTGTATAATAGATAGCTTGATTTGAAAAAAGTAGATACTTCTTGGGAAAAAGATGAATAATAAACGTTAAAGCCATCATTTTCTTTTTGAATTTTTAATATCTGTCTTCCTTGACTCCCGTGAATTGGTTTAACAAAAATACAGTCATATAGAGTGAGTTTTTCAGCAAAGGCTTCATAGTCATCAAATAGAGCCGTGTTAGGTAAATAAGGTATAACTTCTGGAAAACTTGACAAAGCTTCATGTATTTGCCATTTATCTAAAAAGCTATGATTAAAGTAATTCACACCTTTATCCTCTAAAAAATGTGTGAATTGCTGGTAAGCTTCTGAGGCTTCAAAAGATCTCGAACCAATACGGTTATAAACGGCATCAGGCTCTGGAAATAAATCATTTTGCCATTCTTCATGTTGGAATGAGTAACCTCTAAAATGCTCTTCCGATTTGAGTATCGGTTTTATATAGAAAAAAATATGGTGGCGCTTTGCAAATCTTGCTAATTCTTCAAAAAAGGCTGTCATACTTCCAAACTTTATGTCTTCATGATACATTTGGTTAGTAATGCATGTGATGATTGGCCCTAATTTAAGTGTATTCTCATCCTGATTATATAGACAATGTATAGGCAATATTTCATAAGGAATTACTAACTTTTTTGCGAGCGTAGGTGTAATTTCGATGGTAGGCACTTTAAAAGAAGGGGATGCAACAATGCTCGCTTCTTCATGGATACTACCAAATTGAAACGTAACCGCATCACCATTGTTTAAACCAAAGTTTTTGCATAACGATCGCGATATCTTTATTTGCTCACTGGTATCAAAACTGCTATTTTTATCAACCTGAACGATAACTTTTCTTATGAACATTTAGACCACTCATTTTTATTAGTTTTGAATTTTGAGTTAGGGGTTTTGAGTTGGCTTGGGTTTCGCTTCGAAGCATTGCTTTATAGAAACTCATAACTCAGCACTCATAACTCAAAACTTGATAGGCATTTGTTGATATCGTATCCTATGTTAATCTAGGCATATGTGTGAGAATCAGTTGTAAAGAAGGCTGTTTTCGCAAAGTTTGTTGCTTAAGTACATACTAGAATTGCACTACTTATTTAGTAAGTATTGCTCTTTTCTTACTAAATTTATTGGGTGCTATCTCCAACTAAAGAATTTTTCCAATAAATTTAGGTGAAAAGCAACAAGTTTTTTTGTGCGACGAGTAACCGCAGGAGCAATGTTTTAGAAAAGAGCCTAAAAGAAAGAGGAGTGACATTTGTGGAGGTTTTTGTTGTTATTTTACTTATGGTCCTTGTAGGGGCCTAATCGGTGGGGTTACGAACTCACTAGCAATAAAAATGCTATTTCGGCCATATCGAGCTTATTATCTTGGGAAATGGAGAATTCCTTTTACACCTGGATTAATTCCTAAGCGAAGAGGTGAGTTGGCTGAACAACTTGGAAAATTAGTTGTAAATCATTTACTAACTGCTGAAGGATTGCAAAAAAAGTTAGAAAACAAAATGTTTGTACATGAAATGACAGAATGGGTACAAAGAGAAGTAAGGAAGTTTTTGCAGAGTGAGGAAACCTTAAGTGACGTTTTGGCATCATGGACCGGAGTGACACGTGGAAAAGAGAAAATCCAACATATTTTAGCTAATTGGATGTGCAATAGATCTGAAAAAATTATCAGCGAGCTTCGCACGTTACCTTTAAATGAGATCATCCCAAAACCACTAGCTAAAAAGGTAGACGATTTACTTCCCGTAATGACGCAAGTTTTCATTGAAAAGGGAAAAGAATACTTTAATAGCCCTGAAGGTATTGAGCGATTAAGCAATATGGTTGACCGCTTTTAATGGGGCGGGGAGCGTTAGGGAATATGGTCTCAATGTTCTTAGGTAACGAACGCTTAGTTGATAAGCTACAACCGGAAATAATCAAGATGCTAAATGATAAAGGAACACATGAACTGATTGAAATATTTCTAAAAAAAGAATGGGACAAAATCAAGCAATTAAAAGTAGAAGAGGTAGAGGAACGTATTAACCTAAAAGAAGTCGCTACATTTATTCAAGAGAAACTAATCGAAAATGTACCATTTAATTATCTAGATAAGCCTCTTTATGAATGGTCACCACTACTTGAAAAAACGTTGGTTGACGAGGTTGTTCCAAAAACAATCTTCAAAATAGGACAAGCTATTTCTGCTGAATTAGTTCATTTATTAAAAAAATTAGAGCTTGAGGAAGTGGTAAAAAATCAAGTAGAGCAATTTTCAGTAAAACGTTTAGAAGATATGGTATTGTCAATTTCCAGACGTGAATTAAAGCTGATCACTTATTTAGGAGCTTTACTAGGTGGGCTTATTGGGCTTATGCAAGGATTTTTTATCATTTTTCTAAGCTAATTTCTCTTATTACGTGAATTAAAGATGTAAAAGTGGTATAGTCGTGAAGGAGTATTTATTAAAAGCCATCTCTTATTTTAATGATCTTTTCGTAAACTTTGGATGCGGAGAAAGCTAATATTAAATAAGTGAAAGGCAAATCTAGGAGGTTTTTTATAATGTCTAACGTATATGACAAGGCTCATGAGCTAGGACGAGTATTAAAAGAAAGTGAAGAATTCACACAATTAGCAGAACTTCATGGAAAGGTTAATGCTGATCCTCAAGCTAAGCAAATGCTTGATGGCTTCCGTGCAATTCAAATGGAACTTCAACAAAAGCAAATGCAAGGAATAGAAATTTCTGAAGAAGAAATCCAAAAGGCACAAAGTGTTTTTGAACTTGTGCAGCAACATGAGCTAATCGGTAAGTTGATGGAAGTAGAGCAACGCATGAGCCAGTTAATTGGTGACTTAAATAGAATTATCGCTGAGCCTCTAGAAGAGCTATATGGTTTAGGTGAATAGTAAACAAAAAGGTGACCAAATTTGGTCATCTTTTTTAGTTGAGAGTGTAGAGTGCGGAGCGAATTTCATCACAAATCGAACTCAAAACTCAAAACTCAAAATTCAAAACTCTACACCGTAATCTGTTCTATTGTCTCAAAATTTATCATAGGCTTTTACCAAACAGTGAAGTTATGAAAAGGGGGATCAAGAGTGGCTTATCGTTTATTAGCACTAGATATAGATGGGACGCTGTTACAATCGAACCATCGTTTAGCAAAACAAACAAAAGAGGCAATTAACTTTGCAAAAAGAAAAGGTGTTTATGTAACCTTAGCAACAGGAAGATCTTTTCCTTCGGCACAGAAAGTAGCAAAAGCTTTAGATCTTGAAACAGACCTAATTACTCATGATGGGGCATTTATCGGGTCTTCGTTAGAAACACCTACGTTTGAACGGAGGTTAAATAACGAGAAAGCCTATCATATTGTTGAGCTTTTAGAAAAGCACAATTGTCATATTAGGGTCATGCATGAAAAATTTGCAATTGGCAATAAAATACGCCAAAAAAACTATCTAATTGCTAAAATGACGGTTGGCATCGGTGATCCAGTATTTTACCCAGTGACTTTTGTAGATTCGTTAAGTAACTATTTGTTAAACGAACCTGTAATGCCTCCAAAAATTCATGCATTCTTTTTTAACGAAAAAGACCGATTATCGGCCAAAGAAGAGTTATTAAAGGAAATTCCAGGTATACATGTGACTTCTTCATCTGAAGGTGGCTTAGAAATTGTATCAGAAGGCATTTCAAAAGCTAGAGGTTTACAGGTTTTAGGTGAGAAATTAGGGATTGGCTTAAGTCAAATGGTTGCGATTGGGGCTTATGAAAACGATCTAGAAATGATTACCCAAGTCGGATTAGGTGTTGCAATGGGTAATGCACCAAATATATTCGTGACCAAGCGGATTGGGTAACACGTTCAAATAATCAAAACGGTGTTGCTTATATGGTAAAAGAAGTATTCCGTAAGCAATTAAACATGCAATTTTAACCACACCAAAAACAGGAAGCGGTCATTTCCGCTTTCTGTTTTTTAGTAATCCCCTCGATACTACTGATGAAATAACACTAACCCTCCAGAAGACCGCGTAACTCTGCTAGGAAAATTTTTATAGTTTAATTCAGCTAGCTTTTGCTCTCCAATTTTTTTTGCTTCACGATCATCATTTGCTTGAAACTTTTCATCTACTAATAAATGTCCACTTTCATCAAAAACGGTAAGAACATACCCCCTCATTGCTTCACCCCTATCGTTACTTAATAGTTATAGTGTAAAGATAGCCAAGATTTAAAATCAAACAATTAGTCTTAAAATAACATAATTTGAAAAACATACGTAGATGTGAAGAGGTATTATCTCAAAAAAATGAATTTCATATTAACCAAATGCCCATTTGCTGAATATGATATCGTGGAAGGAGAGATGGGCATGTATCATAGACAAAATATGTATGATGTTTGTAAAAACCATATGCACCGTTACGTACTTGTACAAACAACAGAGCAACAAGCGTATGATGGTATCGTTGAAAATGTTGACGAAACGAATTTATATCTAGCAGTTCCTGTTGGTGAAACAATGCAAAGAGACGGTGGCAATGAAGAACGTTTAATTGGAGGATTTGGGCTAGGATATGGTCCTGGCTTTGGTTATCCAGGGTATGGTTTCCCAGGGTATGGTTTTCCGGGGTACGGGTATCCAGGCTACGGCTATCCATTCGGACCAAGACGACGCTTCCAACGCTTAGTTTTACCATTAGCTGCCATTACTGCACTATCCCTATTACCATATTATTAGAAAAAAGAAGCTGCAATCGCAGCTTTTCCAGGCTGCCTGAGAAAGTCTCAACGGCCATATTTTAGTATATTACTAATTGCATTATGACCGTAGCCAAGCATTGCTTGGCTCTTCACGCATATCGTAAAGTTTGTAACTAAATGAGGTGGAGGACAAATGAAATTGTCCTCCACCTCATTTAGTTACGTAACGGTCAAAATACAAAATATTATTGATATATGTTTCGGAAAATCCGAGTATTCAAGTATTGCGCGGATTGGAGACCCACTATTGCCCCAGGTTAGTTATTCAAGGTGTTTGGATACTGGTATGGAATTGGATCTGAACGATGAGTAGAAATGGAGATTAAACCAATGTAGCTTATCGTAGGTATCATGGTCTTGGCTTAACTGACACCGTACCTGATCATACAACAATAAGTAAAGGAACTTCTGCTTTCCAAGATATTCTTGATGAAGTTGTTCAACTTGTTATGAAACACCGTGGTTGGCTTATAAGAGTTACTGAAAACTCTATACTTTTAACTTGTTATAAGAACAAATGTTTTGTCAATAATGGTATAATATTATACATAGTTTAATTTAGGTGAGGGGAAATAATGAAAAATATTCGATTTATTCATGCAGCGGACTTGCATTTAGATAGTCCTTTTCAGGGTTTACGAGATTTGCCAGAAAAGCTGTTTCATTATGTAAGGGAAAGTACGTTTGAGGCCTTACAAATGCTAGTTAACCATGCTATAAACTACCAAGTAGATTTTGTTGTTCTAGCGGGTGATCTCTTTGACGGTGAAAATCGTAGTTTGATGGCTCAAGCAAAACTTAAAAAGGCAATGGAACAATTACATCAGTTTGGAATTGCTTGTTACATCATTCATGGTAATCATGATCCTTTAAATGGAACATGGATTCCACTATCTTGGCCTGAAAATGTCTTTTTTTTCAAAGATGAAGTTGAGGTTTTTGAGTTTACCAAAAATGACGTAAGTGTTCATTTATATGGATATAGTTATCCTCAAAAAATAGTGAAAGAAAACATTGCATCACAGTTTCAAAGAGTTGGGACGGCAGACTTTCATATTGGAATTCTCCATGGAACGGCAGAAGGGCAAGAAGGGCACGACAATTATGCACCGTTCTCAATTCAAGAATTAGTTGAAAAAGATTTTGATTACTGGGCCCTAGGGCATATTCACAAACGGCAAATTTTGCATGAGAGTCCTTTTGTTGCTTATTCAGGTAATATCCAAGGCAGGCACAGTAAGGAGAAAGGCGAAAAGGGTGTTTTTCTGGTCGAACTAGATGATTTTAAATCATCAAAGCTAACATTTTTGCCTACCTCCACATTAATCTGGGAAGAACTAACTATACCTATAAAAGGGATCGAAACGATTGATGAATTAAAGACTTGTTGTGAAACTACTTTGCATGATGCTAAGCAATGTGGAAAAAATGTCTTCGCCATCCTACGTTTTATAGGTAGTGGTCCGCTTCATACAAATCTAATGGAAGAAATTGATGATTTAGTAGAAATACTAAATTGGAACCAAGAAGAAAAAGAACATTTTACTTTTATTGTAGAAAGAAAACTAGAGACAATTGGTGAGTGGGACCGTGATCAATTGAAAAAAGAACAACATCTCTTAAGTGACATTGTCTCCACAGTTGACCGGTTAAGCATAGGAGAGGACCCTTTGCACGAGGTTTTAGCGGAGGTATATAGAAATCAAAGACTGAAGCGATTTTTAACGCCGATTTCCCAAGAGCAGCAAAGACAGCTTTTACAAGAAGCGGAAAGTTATATTTTAACAGAGCTATTAAAGGAAAGGGATGAGTAACCAATATGAAACTAAGAAAACTCCATCTCTATGGTTTTGGTCGCTTTCAAGATTTTCAAATTGAATTGGCCGATCAACCGCTACATATTTTTCTAGGAGAAAATGAAGCGGGAAAGTCTACGATCATGGCATTCATTCGTTGCATTTTATTTGGCTTTCCTACGAAACAACAAACTGAGCTTCGCTATGAACCAAGACTAGGTGGTCGTTACGGTGGTAGTATTGTTCTTGAAACCAAAGAATTTGGCAAGGTGACCATAGAACGAGTCCATGGTAAAGCCACGGGTGATGCCAAGATTTACTTTGCTGATGGAAGTATTGGAGGTGAAAATGAGCTAAAGCTTGTTTTAAATGAAATAGATCGAACGATTTTTTCGGCAATTTATTCCTTTGGTTTAACGGATTTACAAACAATGGAGCAATTACACTCAGATGAGTTAAATAAATTTATGTACGGGGTAGGTATATCTGGACGAAACAATTTATTAGAAATTGAGAAGAAGAATGACAAAGTACTTCAAACCCTTTATAAACCAACAGGTAGAAAACCCGTCATTAATGAACAACTAAGAAAGGTAAACGATTTAGAAGAAAAAATAAGTGCTTGGAGAAAGAAGCTTAGTCAGCATGATCAGCTTGTAAAAGAACGTAACGAAATTAACGCTATGATTGAAAAAACGATGGAAGAAGATCGAACCTTAAATCGTAATTATCGGTACTTTGAAAAACTACAATCTATTTCATCAGTCATATTAAATAAGAAAATGTATGAGAGTCGGTTACAGCAATTGCCGGTATTCAGCCCTTTTCCAGAGGATGGTCTACAGCGATTAGAAAAAAACTTAGATAGTCTTGTCCTAATTGAAGGAGAAATCATTGATATAGAGACAAAAATAAAGCAAATTTGTCTAGAAAAGGAAAATTATCAAGTCAATGAAAACGTAAATGAACTTCAAGAGGCAATTGATCAAATCAAAGAGTCTAGGAAAATATATCAAGTAAAGCGGGATGAAATCGCACTCCTTTTACAACAAATCCAATTTGAGGAAAATGAATACGAAGTCTTAAAAGAAAAGCTAGGCTACAAGAATGTCTCATTTAAAACAGGGGTTGTTGTTGAACAAAAGCTAGCTAGTCTCATCGAAGAGGAAGCCGCCATCAAACAACGAGACTTTTATCTTCATTCTCAGCTTGATCAAGTAAGAACTTCTCTTGAAAGCAAAGAAGCTGAGATAAACTTATTAAAACAGCAGGTACTAGATGATCAAACAAAAAAAGAACTCGAACAAAAAGTGGATAAACAACGTAGTGAAAAAGAGTTAGAGCAAGAATTAAGATATGTAGATGGTAGTTTGCAGTTGATAAACCAACAACTAAATCAGATCAAAGCAAATGAAAGTAGTCTAAAAAAACCAATAATCTTTATTAGTGTCTTGTTGAGCTTAATTGGTGGATTTTTCCTACTTCAGTATTCACAAGTCTATTTAGCAATTGTATTATTTATTGTTATGGTAAGTATTTTATTGTTATTGGCTGCCGATAAGAAAAAAAGTAAGAAAATGCATAATAGTTTATTAGCGGATTTAACCAATCAGAATGAAAAACTTACGTTACAACGTGCAACAACTATAGCTGATATTCAAAAGCAGCGGCAAACTCATGATAATCATGACCATGAAATGCTTCTAAGAGACCAGTTAAAACGGGAGCAATTAAGGTTTAAAGAACAGGGGTTAAAGGAAATAAATGAACAGTATGAACACATTTGCAAAGAATTAGATCAGTTGGAGTTTACTACTGCTGCTTTCCAAGAAAAATTACAAAGTTGGGCGCTTGAATTTAACTACCCAATAAGTCTAGAAGCTGAAACCTACGTAAAGCTTTTAAAAATAATGGAGGAAGTAAAGAAAAAACAACGGCAACTTCATTATTTAAAAGAAAAATTAGCAACATTTCATAGTGAAATTGAAGAGTTTGAAGCAAAAGTAGAAGCGATGTGCAAAAAACTTTCAATACCGGTTAGTAGCTTTTATCAAAATATAGAAAAGTTATCTCTCTACTTAAAAAAACAGCAGGAAACTGAAAAGATCCTTCATAGGCTAGGAGACCGAGAAAACCAGCTTATTGAAAATCTTAGAGCAGCAGAAACAAAGCTTAGTCAATTTAAGAAAGAGATCAACAAGTTGTATCAACTTGCAAACGTAAAAAGCGAAGATGAGTTTCGACAGAAGGGAAAGGCCTGGTTAGAAAGCCAACAAATTCAGGAACAAATACGGATATACAATAGTCAAATTTCCCCTCTAGTCCATCAAGAGGCAGAGTTAATACAATTAGAAAGTGACGTTGTCCAGTATCAAGATGTCCTTAATGAAAAGCTAGGACAACTAAAGAAGAATATGATTGAAATCCGGGATCAATTAAATCGAGAGCATGAAAAGTTAGCAAAAGTAAATCAGACCATTGAAGATATGGAAGAAGGAACTAATTATTCTCACGCATTACATAATTTTGAGAACGAAAAGGGAATTCTAAATGCAGAAATCAAAAAATGGGCGTTCCATCGAACCGTACAGTTATTAATTGAAGAGGCAAAGAAAGTCTATGAAAAAGAGCGACAGCCTCAAGTGATAAAAGAAGCAACGAATATGTTTCAATTTATGACAGACGGTCAATATGTTCAATTATTTGCGCCAATTGGTGAACAAAGATTATATGTTGAGCGCTGTGACGGAATCAAATTTCAGCCTAATGAGTTAAGTCAAGGAACGAAGGAGCAACTTTATCTAGCAATTCGCTTAGCATTAGCAAAAATACATTCCAAGCAAAACGCTTTTCCGATTTTTCTAGATGATATCTTCGTCAACTTTGATATTAAACGCCGCTCAAAAGCAATTGAACTAATCAAAGAAATTTCTAACGATCATCAAGTTATCTTCTTTACTTGTCATCCGTTTATGGCTGAAGAAGTTTCTACTCACCATTTCACATTAAAAGTTGCCGAACACTCCGTACTTTAATTTCGACATATATGTAAAGGTTTGATAAAATCTAGTAGGATTTTTTCTTTTTTTCGTTAAAATAGAGATAAGGTAAATACTCAGTAAAAGGGTGAGAATAATTGGAAAAATATATTATAAATTTAGTAGAAGATGAAAAAAATTTAGCAGAAATAATAAAAGCCTATATGGTTAGAGAAGGCTGGGATGTTCATCACTTCGCTGATGGCCAAGAAGCCTATGATGCAATTAACCAAGCTACTCCTCATTTATGGGTATTGGATATCATGCTTCCAAATATGGATGGTTATCAACTTTTAAAGGCAATTAAAATGAAAACGATACACCTGTTATCTTTATATCAGCCCGTGATAAAGACTTAGATAGAGTCTTAGGACTCGAGTTAGGTAGTGATGATTATTTAGCAAAGCCCTTTTTACCTGAAGAATTAATTATCCGTGTAAAAAGAATTTTATCAAGAGCTTATAATGTAACAAAACAAGAAGATCAAAAGCGGCTTGAAGTAAATGGTTACTTTATCGATCCGGCAACTCGAAATATTTACGATGGCAGTGAATTATTAGAAATGACAACAAAGGAGCTAGACTTGATCATTCTGCTTACATCAAACGTAGGGAAAGCATTCTCTAGAGAGGAAATTATTGATTATGTTTGGGGTTCTGACTATTATGGTTCAGAGCGAGCAGTTGATGATGTTGTAAGAAGAGTAAGAAAGAAATTACCTCGCTTACATGTTGAAACACTTTATGGATTTGGATATCGGGTTTTATCTTCATGAAAAGTGTTAATTTAACACACAGAATATGGCTTTCGTTTATTTCATTAATTCTTATCGTCGCTCTACTATTAATTGTTATCTATCCGATCTCTTTAAAGAGTACGTTGACAGAAGAGACGTATCGAATTATTGAAGAAGAACAAGATCGTTATCAGACACCACATGAACAAGCACCACCTCAAAATGAGCTTGATTTTATCGCGCGGCGAGAAGCTGAACGTTCAGTTGGACATCTTTTCTTTATGAATCAATTTGGCAGGGTTCAAGGCGACCCTGTTCCAAAGGATGTTATGAATCAAATGACTGACCGAGCATATAAACAAATGACAGACCGCGGTAGATATGAACTTACCTACAGTGGGGCCACCGTTTTTTATGTAGTGTTAAAAATCAATACAGTCGTTGGTGATGCTTATCATATATCTTATATGTGGGATTCATACCGTGATCAGATGATAGAACAGCTCTGGGAACGTCTTCTTTACATTATCATTTTAGCAAGTTTGCTTGGGTTGTTTCCTGCCTTTTGGCTTAAGAATTATTTACGACAACCGCTTTCATTATTAGGGAATCATATTGAACAAATTTCAAATCGTAATTGGCAAGAGCCTTTTGAATGGAAAGGTGATCAAGATTTTCAAAAACTTTCTTTTCAATTTGAACAAATGCGGCAAAACTTAATGAATTATGATAAGGCACAAAAGACTTTTATTCAACATGCCTCCCATGAGCTGAAAACGCCAATTATGGTGGTGAAAAGCTATGCTAAATCAGTGAAGGATGGTATTTTCCCTCAAGAAAACATTGAACAAGCGATGGATGTTATTATTGAAGAAACGAACAGAATGGAAAAACGGGTAAAAGATATGCTTTACTATACAAAGCTAGATTCTGTTAAAGAAGAGATTATTCACCGCAATTCACTTGTTTTCGGCTCTATTGCTTATCAATTGCAAGAGCGCTATCGAGTACAGCGAAGCGACTTAGCTTTTATCGTTGAGGGCGCAAATGTGAACTTTAATGGTGATCGGGAGCAAATTCAAATCTTACTAGAAAACCTAGTAGAGAATGCGCTACGCTATGCTAATACAACTATTTGGATGAAGGCGAAGGTTGTTGATGAAACACTTGAAATTACCGTTTTGAATGATGGTGAGCACATTCCTTCGAATGAGCTAAGTCATATTTTACGCCGTTTCGAAAAGGAAATAAAGGTCAGTTTGGTCTAGGACTTGCGATTGTAAAGCGAATTGCTGAACTTCATGGTGGTTATCCAACTGTAAAAAATGAAGAGAATGGAGTTAGTTTTAAAATATATTTACCAATGTAAGATTTACTACAAGCTTTGGAGGTGCCAATTATGCGTAAAGGGATCGTTCATTATCAAACAGGGGAAAAAATTGATGGATATTTATTAATAAAAGCAGCAACAAAAGGGATTGCAAGTAACGGTAAGCCATTTTTAACTTTGCAGCTAGGAGATCACACAGGTGAAGTTGAAGCGAAGTTATGGGATTGTAATACTGACGACGAAACAACATTTGTAGGCAGTGTGATTATCCATGTTACTGGCGATATTCATGACTACCGTGGAAAGCAGCAATTAAAAATCAAGGGGATACGCCCTACTACAGCGATGGATCATGTGAAACTTGCAGACTTTCTACAATGCGCACCACTTGACCCAGAGGAAATGCTAGCAAAAATCACACAATACATTTTTGAAATGAAAAATCCGAATATCCAACGTATTACTAGGCATTTGCTAAAAAAGCACCGTGAAGCCTTTATAGAGGTCCCAGCTGCAACAAAAAATCACCATGAATTTGTCTCAGGTTTAGCATACCATGTTGTTTCAATGCTAGATCTAGCAAAATCATTAGCTAATCTCTATCCATCACTTGATACGGATCTCTTATATTCTGGTGTCATCTTGCATGACCTAGGAAAAGTAATCGAATTATCAGGTCCAGTAGCTACCACCTATACGTTAGAAGGAAAGCTTATTGGTCACATATCAATTATGGTCAATGAAATTGGCCAGGTTGCAAAGGAATTAGGAATTGATAGTGAAGAAGTTATGATATTACAACATCTTGTACTAAGTCACCACTCTAAAGGGGAATGGGGAAGCCCGAAGGCACCATTAATTCGCGAAGCGGAGATGCTTCATATGATTGATAATATTGATGCAAAAATGAATATGCTAGACCGAGCTTTAGAAAGAGTAAAACCGGGTGAATTTAGTGAAAAAGTATATGCTATGGATAATCGTAGTTTCTATAAACCTAGCTTTCAATCCTAGTTTAGAGTGTAAAGTGTAGAGTGTAGAGTTTTTAGTATTGCTTCGGAGCATTACTTACACAACTTTCAACTCTAAACTATAAACTCTACACTGAAAAATGGAATATCTATTAATAGAGTAGAATAGACTACTAGTACAAATCTATTAATAGAGGTGATTATATGAATCCAGTAAAATTTGTAGTAGCTTTAATAGGCGGTTTGTTAGTACTATTTTTTGTAAGAATTTTATTACTCGTAACACCGGTAGCAGCACTAGTTCAGGCTAGTCCTTGGTGGATTTATTTTGTTGTTGGTGGAATTATTCTAAGTGGCTATCTCTCATTTAAGTATTCGAAAGAAGATCGAGAAGTGGAGCAACGCTGGATTGAGCAAGAAGGAGAATTATTTATGGAGCCTATCCGAAAGCGTCGCCAAAATAAGAAAATGGTTAATGAATAAGAATCTTTTCGTAAACATTATGGACATCTATAAGCGACAATCTTGTTATGAGCAACAACAAAAGGGGCTGACTTTACGTCAACCCCTTTGTTTTTAATTAGTAAACGTAAGCTGCGCCAATAATAACTAATAAAATGAACAATACTAGGATTAAAGTGAAGCCTGCACCGTAACCACCTGTTGTTGGGAAACATCCTGTCATGTTTATCATCCTTTCAATTAGTGTAATGAGGAATTTCCTCTTAATCACTCTATGTAAATTTAATCCTTTTTGTACTAGGCGATTGTGTATTTTTCCCCTTGCTCAGAATAAAAAAATCAGCACACGAAAAAGCAGCATAATTTCGATTAGGAAATATGCTGCTTGATATTTATTTTAGTTATTAAAAGATGTTTAAATTGCTCGTCTTTGATTTGAATTTTAGCATCCTTCATTAATTCAGCTTGAACTTCTTCCAGTGGACGTGCTTGTCTTCTAGCAAGGAGTTCTTGTAAATCTTCTTTAGCTTCCTCTAATGACATCTCAAATGGTTTACGATCAGTCACTTTGATTATATGATATCCAAAGTCAGATTGAACTGGCTCACTAATTTCTCCAACCTCAAGAGCAAAAGCAGCTTTTTCAAATTCAGGTACCATTCTACCACGCTCAAAAGATCCTAAACTTCCTCCATTTGCACCACTACCAGGGTCAATTGAGTACTCTTGTGCTAATTCTGCAAAATCTTCACCCTGATTTAATTTTTCTAAGACCTCTTCAGCAGTTTCAGGTCCTCTACTAAATGTGACTAGCTTCAATTTCTTTACCAGCTTCATATTCTGCAGCAATCTCTTCTTCAGTAACTACTGCTCCCTCTGAAGCGACCTTTTGTACAACTAAGTGTTGCATAACTAAGTTACGGAAGTCGTCTTCATCAGTAAACCCTTGCATTAATAAGAAATTTAAGAAATCTTCATCTTCAGTTAGCCCGTAAGCTTCTCTAACTTTATCAAGTTCACTTGAGATTGCATCTTCAGAGATATTTAATCTCTCGGCATGTGCAGCAAATACCTTGTCTTGTACTAAGGCTAAAAGGACACCTTCACCATGTTTTTCTTTAAGGGCATCAAAAAACTCTGCCTCTGTAATTACGTTTCCTTCAATTTCCGCTACTGCTCTGCTTTCAGTATCAGTATTGTCACCACCACATGCAGTAAGTGCAATTACGCTTGTTAAAGCCAATGCTGTCAATAATTTCTTCATTTTTGCAACTCTCCTTAAACTCGTCTTCTAATTCAGCACAATGAATACTATAGCACAAAATCAGTAGAAATGAAAAATCTTGTTAGATAAACAATTTCTTTTAGTTACAGGAATAAACCAAATGATAACAATAACGATCCAAAAATAATTTGCAAGACTTTATATTTCATAAGAAATAGCTCGTTTCAGGAAAAGGTCGAATATGAAAAATAGAAAAAATACGGCATCTGCCCATTCATTATGTGGACCTAATGCATAGGATATCGTAAACCATTGAGAAAGGGGGGTCTTTCATGTCACACGCTTATCATGGTGGTTTTACGTTAATCGTTGTGCTGTTTATTTTATTAGTTATTGTAGGTGCAGCATGGCTTTAATGTTCGGCTAGTTTTATTGTGCTAAACAGTTAAAAAAATAAAATTTAGAGGAGGAATTAATTATGAGTCACGCATATGGTGGAGGCTTTGCTTTAGTGGTAGTATTATTTATCTTATTGGTGATTATCGGAGCTTCTTGGGCTTGGTAATAAGAAAAGCGTAAGGCGCCCGCTAAGCCCCGAAGGCAAATGTTCTAGCAGAAAAAAGTGCGACCTATCACTTTATTCTAGCTAGGTTATTTGACTGGAGGGGCTGGGTGTCTGAAGCTAGACAAGAACGCTTGCTTATAACAGTTTTAAAAAAATAAAAGATCCTCTTCACTTTAAGTGAAGAGGATTTTTATATATGATGATGTTAATAATATAGTAATTAAAACGTTTATCGTACGAAATACTTTCGGTTGTTTATCTTCAGGAATTTCTTTTTGAAGGCACAAAGTATTTGTCATAGAATTAATCATAAATAAAATAAATAACGCAAAGGGAAAATAAAAAATAAGCATTAGTTACCTCCGTTTAGTAGGGATACCATCTATAACTTTATCAAATTATCGAAAAAAAAGATAGCATTTTACTTGAAAATGAAAGGAATGATGATATGAAAATGAAAAGGAATATTTGGAAAATAGCGTTTTTTAGCTTATTAAGTAGTTTGGCATTCTTATTTATATTTATCATGATCGTATTGTATTTCTTCGTAGCATCACCGGATTATGCTGAACGTGAGCGCCATCAATCAATGGGAGATACAATGTTTGTTATATCGACAACTAAAGGTCAATTAAATCAGTTTATTGCGGAACAAATCTCCAGAGATGGTAATCAAAATTTCCAAATTATCCTTAAGGACTATATAGTGTTAGAAGCAACCATACCGTTATTTGGAAGAAGAATTACGATGCAAATAGATTTAGAACCACAGCTTTATGGGGATGGTGATTTGCTGCTAAAAAGTTCATCATTTCGCCTTGGTGAATTCCAACTCCCTAGTGATGTGTTATTTAGTTTAATTAAAAATACACTCTCTTTTCCAGAGTGGATCGAACTAAATGCAGCAGAAGAAACAATATTACTAAACATTACTGAAATCGATGCACTTGAAAGCATGTCAATTAAAGTAGTTCAGTTTGATTTGGTAAGAGACATTATCGAATTTGAATTAGTTTCATTGAATAAATGATAAGTTGTAAAGCAGAAAGAAAATAATGAAAAAGGACCAAATTTGGTACAATAAACAAATACGTAACACTATATGGATTTAGTTTTACATTTTAGGAAGGGGAGCATTATGGAAACAAATGAGGAAAAGTTGCGACGATTAGAATTTTATCAAGAAATTCTACTTACTGTAATTGATCAATCCTATCCATTCTATGCGCTTATTATTAAGCATGAACTCTCCAAACAAGAGGTGGAAGAAGTATATCAGCTTTGTGCGAAATTGGATTATGAGTTTACAAAACAAAAAGAAGAGGGCTTTGTTACTTTCAGCCCTCTTCTAACGCATTTTGTTGGTATGTTAAATTACAAATTGGAACCACATGAGACGATTAAAGCCCTTTATGACCAAGACATTTATCCCGAATTAATGGCTTTACTTACGAAAATTATTCATGAAAATTAGCTTGTTTCGGCTTTTGCATTAGGCTTAGCTACTAATCTTCCATCTTCCTCAGTAAAATCTTGCTCCATTTTTTCCAAGGTTTTTTCAAAGATTAACATAAAATCAGGACCGTATATATGCCTAATGATTGTCATGACCTCTGAGAATTCAGGGAATTTCCCGTATAACTCCTTAATAGGTAATGAGCCTTCATAAATTCCAGTACTTTTAGGATCATAGACTTCTAATGTATCTAAAAGTAATCTCTCCCCTTCAGCAGTCAAATACACATAAGTATTTCTTTTATCATTTTGCTTTTTAGAGAAAGTTAATAAACCTCTTTCCTCAAGCTTTTTCGAGAAGTTGAAGGCAGTCGAAACGTGCATAACACCAAATTTAGCAATGTCAGAAATAGAGGCTCCTTCAAGCTGGTAGGCGATTAACAAAATATGATGTTCGTTAATGTTTAGATCAAACGGCTTGATCCAGTTTTGCCAATCTTTTTCGGTAGACTTCCATAAAGCCTTACTTAATTGTGCAACTTTATGAGCAAATATAATTGACTGTTTAATGGAGTATGGCGCATTCTTATCCATATAAAACCTCCGTATAAATATAATTTATAATACAAAATGTAAATCAATTTAGAATTTTCATTATTTTTTCAGTAAAATGTTATTTACATAATATCACAATATATAATTCGATAACAATATAAAAAAATAATTTATTTTATTTTTCTGATAACATTCAGCACATTAAGGCTCTAAAGGGATTTTATGTTATTAACATAATATCAACAGGACTAGAAAAACTTGGCCTCTAGTCATTGGACAGGAAGGCCAAGTTATTTGGTGTGGCTTAATCATGCTGACAATTGTATTGAAACCTAAGATACTGGACGCTTAATTTCTCTTTCAAGTTGATCAATTGTCTCGTGAAGTTCTTGGATGCTTTTTTGAATGTCATTCATTGTTGGTTCAACATCTTTTTTCCACTCATTGATTGAGTCTTTTACATCAGAAGATACAGTTTTTAAAGTAGTAGCACTGTCCTTAGCAACTGATTCAACCTGATTTTTAAGCTGTAATGTTTTTTCTTTGACGTTAGACAATGAACTCATAAGGTTGTTTACGTTATTAACTAATAATTTTTGTACTTCGTTTCCGGATTTCGGAGTAGATAACAACGCAATAGCCCCGCCGATAATACTTCCAGTAATAAAACCGTACAATAGTGATTTGTTGCTCATTTTTTTCACCATTCCTTTCCTCTTTAGAGGTTTCCGTTTTTTATTAGATTATCACATTTTTGCTAAGGTTTGAATATAATTATAATATTTCAATAATATTCTTTTTAACTCAGTAATATAATCAATAAAGGATGCATAAAGAGGAGGGATTGGAAATGTATGGTTTTATCTTTGGCATGCTCTCTTTAGCTCTGTTGTTATTTTATGGAATGATTCACACATTCTTTTTCGTAAAAAAACTGAAACATGAACATGAAAATAAAAAAAAATACATTAGATACGGAAGTATGCTTGGCTTATACGGTTGCTTAAGTTTTATCATAGCAATTATCTTGTACTACTATGGAGTTGGGTAAATCCCAACTTCATTTTGCTTTTTTAGAAGTAAGAAGTCCTAGAAAATTCTACAAGTTACCTTTAAATTTTAGCATAAACTGCTGTAGAGCCTTACATGTCTCGTATGGAACTGCATTATAGGTGGAAGCACGGCATCCACCAATCGAGCGGTGGCCGTTCAACCCAACAAAACCAGCTTCTTTAGCTTCTAACAAAAACTTCTTATTTAACTCCTCATTAGCCAAGTTAAAGGTGATGTTCATAAGGGATCGGCTTTCCTTTTGGGCATGTCCTTGATAAAAGCCATTGCTATTATCAATGACATCATATATGAGCGAAGCCTTACGTTCGTTTGCTTTAGCTATTTCAGCTATACCACCCTGGTCATTAACCCAATGGAGAACCTTGTTTAACATATAAATTGAGAAGGTTGGCGGTGTATTATATAGAGAATTATTCTTTGAGTGTATACCGTACCGTAGTACTGTTGGAATTTGTTTTTCTGTCGTCTTTTCAAGCAAGTCTTTTCGAAGAATTACAATTGTTACTCCGGAGGGGCCTAAATTTTTTTGGGCACCAGCATAAATCATCGCAAACTTATCAATCGGTAGTGGCTTACTCAGAATATCACTAGACATATCAGCAATTAACAAATGATCTTTAACAGTCGGATAGTCCTTCCATTGTGTCCCGAAGATTGTATTGTTTGAGGTAATGTGTAAATAGGCATCTTCTGGAGATAGCCTTAGTTCGGAAAGTTCAGGTATCCGGTCATAATTCGTTTCTTTTGTGCTTGCTGCGATAGCAGTGGTATGTCCTAATATATTCGCTTCCTTCAAGGCTTTTTCTGACCAAGCACCTGTTAAAACATAATTTCCAATTTGCCCATCACTTAAAAAGTTCATTGGGATCATTGAAAACTGCAAACTTGCACCACCCTGTAAAAACAATATTTCATAGGTGTCGGGGATGTTCAGTATTTGCCTTAATAAAGATTGAGCTTCGTTATGGACATTTTCAAAATCCTTACTGCGGTGGCTTAACTCCATCACAGACATTCCAGTTTCGTTAAAATTTAATAATTCCTCTTGTGCAATTCTTAGTACTTCTTCTGGCAATGCTGAAGGTCCAGCATTAAAATTATAAGCTCTTTTCATTGTCTCCCACTCCTTACCTATAGCTCTTAATACAGTTACACTTTAAATGGTTAAAATATTATTTTTATCCTAACATGGTAAATACCTAAAGGCTATTACTTTTTTAATTATTCATAAAATTTTATCATTACATTAAATGAAGGATTAAGTAATGACTTTTTGAAGTAGCTGAGTTCAAGCAAAAACGGTCAAAAAACAAAGCATATGTATCTGTAAATATATAACGATGAACACTTTTGAACGTTTAAGAATGTACAAAATTACTCATCGTTTGTGGTTGATAATTCTGTATAAAGGACCACTCTATACTAAGCGCGGTGTTAACCGACGGTGATTGAAGTTCGGAAGGGATTATGTTGAAAAAAGAAATCATTCTGAACCTTTTTTTTATTTTTTTTGATATAAGTATTTTTAAATTACTTAGATGATGTCGAGTTCCAGCACTTTTTTTGTACTGGGACTAATTACTAAATAAAAGAACTCGCCTATTTTATTAAAAATCAGGCGGGTTCTCATCACTTTCAGCTAGCTGGTTTCTAGCTCTTACTTTAGCGAAGACGAAATGTCTTTTGCAATTTGTTGAAGGGATTCAGCTGTATATTGACTACTATGGTCTTTCCAAACTGCACCAAAACCATCACCTTTACCGTATCTTGGTATGAGATGAAGGTGATAATGAAAGACCGCTTGTCCAGCAGCTTTACCATTATTATTTAAAATATTGAGGCCTAATGGTTGATAAGCTTCCTTTATTGCGTTCGCAATTTTGGGAACGACAGCAAATAATTCTTTTGCTGTATCGGGTTTTAATTCAAAAATATTTTCTTGGTGAAGCTTTGGTATTACCAGCGTATGCCCTTTTGAAACCTGGCTTATATCCAAAAAGGCAAGAACATGTTCGTCTTCATAAACTTTAGCTGCTGGAATATCTCCATTTATGATTTTACAAAAAATACAATTGTCATGGTTAGACATCGAATCATCCTTTCGAACCATCTTATTTTATCCATTGTTGCCTAAAAGTACGAGAATATTTCCTCAGGAGAGAATATTTTCCATATTTTATCACAAAAAATTGTGCAATGCATTTTTCATAAGTAGTTTTCATAAAACATTATTGTGAGTGTATTTGCTGAATGCATTCACTCTGCTCATTATGTGAGGTCATTCTAACAAGCGCTCAAAAAAGTGTGTTTCTACTTAAAGAACGGAGTATGAATTATTCGAATAAATTTGAAAATTTTAACAAAAAAATGGCGGATCTTCCCTCTTTATGTTATAATAGTTTAAAAATTATAAATATTCTTAAAAGTATTTAAGGGAGGGTTAATCTATGCATGTACCATTAATAGTTACAGATTTTCTAGACCGAGCGGTCACTCTGTATGGGGACAAGGTTGCTGTCATTGATGATCACAAATTAGTTACCTACGAGGAATTAAATGACCGAGTAAATCAACTCTCATACGGACTAGCGGATTTGGGAATATCCAAGGGAGATAGAATTGCGTATTTAGCACCTAACACACTTGAAATGTTAGAGGGATTTTATGGTGTATTTCAATTAGGAGCTGTCATGGTTTCCTTAAATACCCGCCTACAACCTCATGATTATACATTTATTATTAATCATAGTGAAAGCAAGGTTTTGTTGGTAGATCAAGAACT